>DASUWI010000077.1:0-58312 GCA_036378495.1 Candidatus Dormiibacterota bacterium | reverse complement strand
CTCCGCCACCGGGGCCACGGTCATCGCCGAGGGTCTGGAGAGCGACGACGAGATCGAGCTGATGGCCGACCTCGGGGTCACGGCGGGACAGGGATTCGCACTGGGCTGTCCGAAGCCGTTGCTGTCTGAAACAAATAGGGTGGTTGCGGCGATTCAGGACTGACGTAGACTCCCTTGTGTTTCGGGCTCCGGCGTGTGGGAGCAGTCCCGCCTGCCGAGGGTGAGGGGTCAAATGGTCGTAGCAGCGTTTGGACGAGTGTGAGCCAGCAATCGTATGGGGATTCTCGCGGCCCCACCACCCGCGTCCTGATCTGCGAGAACGACCCGGCCATGCGGTCGGCGCTCGCCGACCTCGTCCTCTCCTATCCCGCACTCGAGCTGGCCGGCACGGCCGCCGATCCCGACGAGGCCGGCGAGGTGGCTCGGCGCGGCCCCATCGACGCAGCGCTGCTCGACGTGCGCATGCCCAAGGGTGGCGGCCCGCGGGCGGCCCGCCTGGTGCGGGCGGCGCACCCCAAGGCGCGCATCGTCGCCTTCTCGGCGCATGCGGAGCGGGAGGTGGTGCTGGAGATGCTGCTCGCCGGCGCCAGCGAGTACCTCATCAAGGGCGTGGACGACCACTCGATCGCCGACGCGCTGCAGCGCACCGGGTACGGGCGGCTCGGCATGCCGCTGATGGAGCTCGAGGAGATGATCTTCGCGCTGGTGGAGCGGCTTCGGGTCGCCACCGGAGCCGTCCCGCCGCCCGCCCCGCCGGTGGCCCCGCCGATGGAGATCCGCTGAGCATGCTCAACGAAGAGCGGTTCGACCAGCGGATCGCGGAGCTTCCCAAGGGAGCGTCGCGCCGCGACCACGCCCGCGCCGAGGCGCTGTCGGAGCTCTCCGCCCGGCTGTCGGAGTCGATCAGCGACGTCGACGGCCTGCTCCACAGCGTGGTGGAGCTGGTGTCCTCGTTCCTCGGCGACACGGCGGTGATCCGCCTGCTCGCGGAGGGCGGCTCGACCATGACCGTCGCCGCGGTGCACGACGCCAACCCGATGATTGCGGAGCCGCTCCGTGCCGCGCTGGAGCAGAGCTCCAACGAGATTGCGACGATGGTGCCGCACGCCGCCGTGCTCTCCGAGGCGCAGCCGATCCAGCTGATCGACGACAGCTTCATCGACGCCCTCGAGCAGATGCCGCCGCTGGCGCGCAAGACCGTGCAGGACCTCGGCATGCGGGTGGCGCTCATCTGCCCGCTGCGCGTGGGGGGCCGCGTCATCGGCACCCTCGGCCTGTGGCGGCACGGCAAGGACACGCCGCACAGCGAGCGCGATCGCAAGTTCGCGCAGGAGCTCGCGGACCGCGCCGCGCTGGCCATCGGCAACGCGCGCCTGGTGGAGCGGCTGCGCGCCGAGATCGACCAGCGCAAGCAGAACGAGGACAACCTGCGGCTCACCGCCGAGCTGCTCAAGCAGGTGGACCAGAAGCGCCGGGCACTGCTCGAGCATCTCGTGTCGGCCCAGGAGGAGGAGCGCCGGCGCATCGCTGTCGACGTGCACGACGACTCCATCCAGGCGATGGCCGCGATCGGGGTGCGGCTGCAGATCATGCGCCGCAGGGCGGCGTCGCACGAGATGGCCGACCAGCTGGAGCACATCGAGGACGCCGTCACCGAGACCATCGCGCGGTTGCGGGCGCTGCTGTTCCGGTTGGAGGCCGCGCCCGTGGAGCAGGTGGGGCTGGTGCGCGCCATCCAGCGGTACATCGCGGAGGTGTTTCCCGAGAACGTGCCCCAGACGCGCGTCACCAGCACGATGACCAAGGAGCTCGACTCGGCGATGCACATCGTGCTGTATCGCGTGGCGCAGGAGGCGCTGAGCAACGTGCTCAAGCACGCGCAGGCGGAGCGCGTGACCGTGGAGCTCACCGATGCCGTGGGCGGTGTGCAGCTGACGGTGAGCGACGACGGCGTCGGTTTCAGCCCGAGCGAGGCGATCCGCCACGCGCTGCCCGGCCACCTGGGGATGCGCTCCATGCACGAGCGCGCGGTGGTTGCCGGCGGCAGCCTCGAGGTGGACAGCAAGCCGCACGCGGGGACGACCATCCGCTGCTGGCTACCGGAGGTGCGGGTCTAAGCGTTACCGTCCGCGACGAGCGCGGATGACGTGCAGCTGGATGAGAGTCGCGCTCGCGACGCCTGCTCCGGCGACCAGCAGCCAGACGCCGCCACCTGGCAGACCGCCCGACCCCGTCGCAGGGACGGTGATCGCAGCGCTCTGCACGCCGCTGCCACTCACCACGATCGTGACGCCGTACTCCGAGATCGACTCGACACACCCATGGGGGAGTGTGGTCGTCGTCGATGAGGCGGTGGCAGTCGAGGACGCGGTTTGTGTGGTCGTCGTGGTGTGCGTCGTCGATGCGGTCGAGGTGGTGGTGGACGTGGTGGTCTCGGTGAAGCAGTCTTCCGAGCTCGCTGACGTGACGCCGATCGTCGCGGTGCCGGCGCCCACGGCTCGGAAGGCCGCATGCACCGTGCCATCCGCGTCGTAGCTGCTGCTGATCAGCTGCAGGATGGCCATGTCCGATGTGCTTGGAACCGGCGGATTGGTCGTTTTGACGGTCGCAGGTGTGACGATCGGCCCCGGCTCGCTCACGGTGATCACATCGCCGATTGCCACGTGCACGGGTGACCCGGTGTGGCCGGTCACGTCGGTTGTGGCGGCGTCAACGGGGATCGTGGTGATGCCCACGGCCACAATGGGCGCGAGTGCCATCGCCACGGCGACCCGTCGCCGTCCGCGAAGCCACCCCCTTTCCACGATGGGCTGAATCATACGGAGGGCCCGCAGCAACCACAACTCAGCGGGTCTTCGCGTCGCTCATTTGTTCAACGATGTACTCGGCATCACGGCCGACACCGGAGAACAGGCCCGACTTGAACGTGTGCATCCAGTGAAGGCCGAGGAAGTAGAGGCCGGGCACCGGACTGACACCTCGCTGCTGGAGCGGCCGGCCTTCGGTGTCGAGCGCCGGCACGCGCAGCCAGCCATAGTCGTAGTCGTAGCCCGTCGCCCACACGATCGCCGCAACCTTCTCTCGCCGGAAGTCGAGCGACTCGACGTCGACGACGTTGCCCTGGAGACGCGCTGACGAGATGGACTCCTCCTCCTCGCCGAGGTCCAGGTCAGGGTTGGCGGCGGCGAACTCGCGGGCGGCGGCCACGAAGCCCTCGAACGCTTCGTCGGCCTCATCGAGTATCTCGTTCGCCGTGCGTGCGAGCGTCAACACGCCGCCGGAGGCGCCGAGCACGCGTCCGAGCACGCGGGCACCGTCGGCGGCCATCTGTCGAACGGTGACGTCGTAGCCGCCGTTCACGCCGGTCACGACCGTCGAGGGAGGCCACCGCCGCCCGGGAAAGCTGTCGATCGTCTGGGAGAAGCGGCCCATCCGGTCCAGCCACCAATAGACGTCCCGGCCACGGAACCGCCGCGGGACGCGTCGGTGCCTGGAGACCGCCAGAAAGACGGTGCGCCCGGCGCGCAGCAATTCATCGCCAATCTGGCAGCCGGACGCTCCGCTGCCGACGACGAGCACGGCGCCCTCGGGCAGGTCGCTGGGATGTCGATAGCGCGTCGGGTCCGTCTGCAGGACGTGTGGTGCGATATGCGCCGACACTTGAGGGATCCGCGGCTTCTGGAACGGTCCCGTCGCAACGACGACGCGGCGGGCGTGGATCGTCCCACCTGGAATGGACAGCACAAAACCCCCGTCGTTGGCACGGAGTTGGGTGACCTCGACGTGTTCGCGCACCGGCGGCCGCGTGATCCGTGCGTACTCCTCGATCACACGCAGAATCTCGCGCCAGTGCGCAAAGCCGTCCGGGTCGTCGCCCGTGTAGCCCCAGCCCGGCAGTTCCAGTGACCAGTTCGGGAACTGGAAACGCAGTGACTCCCAGCGTTCGGTGCGCCAGCGCTGGCCGACCTGATGCCGCTCCAGCACGAGGTGGTCGAGGCCGCGTTGCTGCAGCAGCGCGCTCATTACGAGTCCCGCCTGGCCGCCTCCGATCACCACGGTGTCGTGCTGCTCGTGCATGCTCGTCCTCAGCGAGTGGCGGCGCCAGTTGAGGGTGGCGCGACTCAGCTGGGCGCCTGGATCAGCCCCAGCCGCAGCGCCGTCGACACCGCCTCCAGCTTGGAGTGCGCCTCCAGCTTCTCGATGACGCTCTGCACGTGGTTGCGCACGGTGGCCAGGCGGATGCCCAGCTCGTCGGCGATCGCCTGGTTGGACAGCCCCTCGGCGAGGAGCCGCAGCACCTCGGTCTCGCGCGACGTGAGGTCGGCGCCCGGCCGCGTGCGGTCGGCCATGCGGTCGAGAAGGCGGGTCAGCATCTGCGGTGAGATGAGCGCCTCGCCGCGATGCGCCGCTCGCACCGCGAGGATGAGCTCCTCGATGGCGTGGCCCTTGGTGAGGTAACCGGAGCAGCCCGCCTGGATGGCCTCGCGCAGCACGTTGTCGTCGAGGGTGCCGCTGAGCATCACGATCTTGGTGTCGGGCAGCGCTTGCTTGATGCGCCGCGCCGCGTCGACCCCGTCGCCGTCGGGGAGCCGGTAGTCCATCAGGACGACGTCGGGCCGGCTCGCCTTGGCCTCGTCGACGCCGCTGGTGGCGGTGTCCATCGCCGCCGTGACGGCGATGTCGTCGCTGGTGTCGAGGGCGGCGCGCAGCGCCTCGGAGAACATGCGGTGGTCCTCGACGATGAGCACCCGGATCTGCCGCCCGGCAGGCGCGGTGCCTAGCGGGTCGGGGTCGGGTCCGCGTGATGTATGTGCCCTAGGGGTCATGCCGCCGTTGTGTCTATCCGTTCCGCCGCCGGTGGAGGACTATGCCACCAGTAGGCCTCGAAGACGCCTCGAGCGGGGTAACGGGATACGCTACAGCCCAGCCTTTTCAGAGCTGGGGGGTGATTGGTGGTGAGATTCTCTCGGCGGGAGACCCGGACGGCTGAGGCCGGCCAGGTTGGAGCGCCCTACGCGGTACCGCCCCAACACGATGTGATGGTCCAGGGACGGCGCACCGGCGTGCGCCGCCTGGGGGAGCTGCTGATCGAGCAGGGCGGCGCCACTGCGGAGGTGGTGAAGCAGGCGCTGAAGATGCAGCGGCGGGATCGGCGCAAGCTGGGTGAGATCCTGCTCGATCTCGGCGTGCCCCCGGCACAGGTCAACGCCGCCCTCGGACTCCAGTTCGGCGTGCCGCTGCTCGACCTCGACGACATGGAGCCTGACCACGCCGCGATCGATGCGCTCGACGCCGGATTCGTCCGGCAGCTGCATGTCTTCCCGTACCGCATCGATGACCGCGGCCGCCTCTTTGTGGCCACCGTGGATCCCAGCGACGAGCAGCTAGCCCGCGCGGTCATGGAGAAGGCGCAGCGGCCGGTTCGCCTCGAGCTGGCGGACGGCCTGGCCATCCAGCGCAGCATCGATCGCCATTACACGATTCTTGCCGACGTCGGGACGGCGGCAGCGCAGGCCATCCAGGACGCGCGCGTGGTGGTGGCCGAGGCGCCGGAGCTCGCCGGCCTCAGCGCTGATGCGCCGGTGGTGCAGATCGTCAACATGCTGCTGACCCAGGGGCTCCGCGATCGCGTCTCCGACATTCACATCGAGCCGCAGAGCGATCACCTGCGCATCCGGTACCGCATTGATGGTGCGCTCCGCGACGTGCAGTCCTTGCCGAGCGCGCTGGGCGGACCGATCGCGTCGCGCCTGAAGATCATGGCGGAGATGGACATCGTCGACCGCCATCGCGCCCAGGACGGCCAGACGACGATCAACATCGACGGGCGCACGGTGGACATCCGCGTGGCGACGATGGAGTCCATCTGGGGCGAGAAGGTGGTGCTGCGGTTGCTCGACCGCTCGCGCTCGCTGCTGCCGCTGGCGCAGCTGGGCCTGCGCGAGGTGGAGCATGAGCGCCTGGAGCGCCTCATCACCTCCCCATACGGGCTGCTCATCGTCAGCGGCCCAACGGGGGCGGGGAAGACCACCACCCTGTACGCGGCACTCAATGAGCTCGACCGGGCAACCCGAAACATCACCACCATCGAGGACCCGGTCGAGTATCACTTCGAGAACATCAACCAGATCCAGATCAACCGCCTGGCGGGCATGACGTTCGCCAACGGGCTCCGCGCAATCCTGCGGCAGGACCCGGATGTGATCCTGGTGGGCGAGATTCGTGATGCAGAGACCGCGCAGATCGCGGTGCAGTCCGCGCTGACGGGACATCTCGTGCTGGCCTCGCTCCACGCCGCGGATGCAGTTGGGGCGCTCTATCGTTTCCTCGACATGGGTGTGGAGGGCTACCTGGTGGCGTCTGCCGTCATCGGCGTTGTGGCGCAGCGCCTGGTGCGCATGAACTGCCCGGTTTGCGGTGCACCGGTGCCGGTGAAGCCGGAGGAGGCGGAGTTCTACCGCGCGATTCGGGGCACGTATCCGCAACAGAATGAGATCGCCGGTGCGGGTTGCCGGAATTGCACCGGGACCGGGTTCTATGACCGCCGCGGCGTCTTCGAGTGCATCTCTGTCGACGACATGATCCGCGAAGACATCGTGAGGCAGATCCCCCAGACGCAGCTGCGCGAGAAGATTCGTGCCACCGGCGCGCGCAGTCTGCAAGATGCGGCGTGCGACATGGTGGACGAGGGACGAACGACGATCGCCGAAGCGATGCGCACGGTCTACGTTCTCTAGGAGGCGACGGCGGCATGGCTCAGGTGGTGACCCCGGCAACTCGGGCTCGTGGAGGACTCGGAGAGCAGATTCGGGCTTTCCTCAAGTACGAACCGTCTCGGGCCAAGCCGCAGATCGTCGTGCTCTTCTGCAGGCAGCTGTCGTCGTTCGTGCGAGTGGGAGTTCCGGTGACGACGGCCGTCGAGACGTTTGCGGAACAGGCACCGAACAAGATGCTGCGCGAGACCTACCTGGCGATCGCGTCGGACATCCAGCGGGGCGTCCGTCTGAGCGATGCCTTCGCATCACACCCCAGAGTCTTCCCGCGCATCGTCTCCGACATGGTGCGGTCGGCGGAGGCCACCGGAAACCTCGACGTCGTCCTGAAGCAGGCGGCCAACCACATCGAGCGCGAGGCTGCGGCGCGGTCCAAGGTTCGCGCCGCGATGACTTATCCCGTCATCATCTTCTGCTTTGCACTCGTCGTCTCAGTCGGCATCGTCGTCGGGGTGCTGCCCAAGTTCAAGGACCTGTACGCGTCGCTCGGCGTGAAACCTCCGGGAATCCTCACCGCGCTGCTCAACTTCTCGGCCTTCCTGACGGACCACGGCATCATCCTCCTGCTCATTCTTGCGGCTGCCGTCGTGCTCTTCGGGCTCTGGGTGCGAACCGAGAATGGACGCTACGCGCTCGACAGGGTGATGTTGAACATCCCTGTGATCCGCTCCCTGCTCCAGGCCGCGATGACCGAGCGTTTCTGCCGGACCCTTGCCGACATGCTGCGCGCCGGGGTGCCGATCAGTCAGACGTACGCGGTGGTGATCCAGAACGTGGGCAACCGCGTCTACCGTCGTGCGCTGCAGCGAGTAGGTCCCGCCCTCGCCGCAGGACAGGGGATGTACCGGCCGCTGCAGTTGGCAGGCATCTTCACGCCGTCCGTGATTCAGATGTTCAGGGTCGGCGAGGAGACGGGACACCTCGATTCGAATCTCTCAGAGACGGCGGATATGTTCGAAGAGGAGATCGACTACCGGATCAAGCGGCTCACCGCTTTCCTCGAGCCCGCGATGATCGTGTTCGTCGGTCTGATCGTCGGGTTCGTCGCGGTGACGCTGATCACTTCGATCTACTCGCTCGCCGGAGGGTTCAAGTAGGCGCATGACCATCGATCGTGCCGGCCCCACCCGCTCGGGGCGGCGCGGGCAGCGAGGTCTCACTCTCATAGAAACGCTCGTAACTGTTGCCGTACTGGCAATCGGGGTTGTGGGCATTGGGGCCGGCGTCGCCCAGACCGAGAAGATCTCCGGGATCACGCAGAACCAGGCGCAGCTCGAGGTGTCGATGCGCCAATTCGCCGACTGGGTGCGGAGCTCGTCATCGACGGGCCTGCCGTACACACTGTGCGCCACAAAGGCCGGGTACAACGCGAGTGTCGCGACCGCGAAGAGCGCGGGCGCGCTAACAGCGGCCAGCAACCCCGTTGTGAGCGCGGTCAACCTCTCAACGAGCGGCACACGGACTCCGAGCGGTGGCACGGCGGTCAACATCGCCCCGCTGCAAACGTGTTCCGGCACGTGTCCGGGCGCCTCGTGCGTGGGCGACTGGGGTGCGCAGGAGATCACGCTGCAGGTCTCGAGCGCGGGGAGCACGCTGACGCGCGTGGTCTGGAAGAGCAACGGATGGTGAGCAGGCGTTGGGCGACGCGGCGGCAGAAGCGCAGTCAGCAAGGGCTGACGCTCATCGAGGTCATCGTCTCGATCGTGATCCTCACCATCATCGGTGGCGTGGTCGCCGCGATCTACGGAATTGGCCTGAAAGCCGTCGCACCGACCGGGCCACAGGGGCGCCTGCTCGGCGCACACGACCTCGAGATACTCGAACAGACGCTCGGTCAGGACGGCGCGCGTGCCGCTTGCATCCAGGTGCCGCCGGGCGGCACGCGATATGGAAGCTGCTCGCATGGTTTCGCGACCGTCGCTGGTGCGCATTGTCCGAGTGGAACCACCCTATGCGTTGGATGGCCGGTGGTCTCTGAAAGCTCGTGTCACGTCGCCGTATACACAGTGGGCTCCAACTCCATTGGGACGCGAGCCGAGTACAAGGGCACGACGCTGTTGGGGTCGGTTCCACTGGCACGTGATGCCCCGGTCAACATCGTCGTCGGCTCCCCGGTGACGGCAGTGCCGGTCGGCGAGTCCTACAGCTGGATTAGGGCGCTTCCCATCACCATTACATCTACGGTCGGGACCAGTCCGCCCTCCCAAACGCTGACCCTCCAACCGGTCGCCACTGACCCGGCGGGCGCCAATGACTCGCTGAACGGTGGGGCGGTGCCGTGCTGATGCGCAGCGCACGACGGCGCAGACGCCGTAGCCAGACGGGACAGGTGCTGATCCTCGCGCTGGCTTTCATCGCCTTCTTCGGTGTGACCATAGCCGCGGTGCTCCGAGTGGCCGATGTTCCGGCGCAGCAACACCGCATCACCGAGACGACGGCGACCACTGACGCGGGATCCGAGGGTGGGGCCGCCTTCGGTGCAGCCGAGGCAGCGAGAAGTACCGGCGTCGTCCTGACGTGCTCAACGGGAAACTCGGGGCAGCTCACAATGCAGGGCGGAGCCAAAGCCAACTACACGGTGAACGCCTGCAATCCGGGTGGAGCATCGTCCACGAGCGGAGCGGCTCAGAGTTGTTTGCTCTGCCTGCTGAACCAAACGCCGCCCTCATCCTCGGCGGCTACGGTCGTCTTCAATGCGAACCGGGCCGTGACCACGTCGGGCGGCAATGACTTCATCAATGGCAGCATCGCCAGCGGTACAACGCTCACTGCCAACCCGGCCGGGGCGCACATCTACGCATTTACCGGAGCAACGACCTCCGGTTGCACGTGCTCGCCGAGCCCGGTGATCACATACTCCCCAAACAAGATCGCCGACCCCCTCGCCACCGCTGTCGCCCCGTCGCCGGTCGCCATCATGCCTTTAGGCTGCACGAGTTGGAGTCCTTCCGCGGGCTGCACAGCGTCCTTCTCGGGCGGCAACAACACCGTCCACCCGGGCCTGTGGGCCTCGCTACAGACGACGGGCAACGCCAACCTGACTTTCGCGGCCGGCACCTATGTCTTCTCAGGCGGGCTCAACATCGCGGGCAATGGGACGATCGATGGCACCAGCGGCGTGACGCTGTACTTGGCGTGCGCCAATTACGGCTCCGCCGGCACAGCGTGCCCAGTATCGGGAGGGACCGGCGGGTCGATCACGATCAGCGGAAACGGATCGGAGTCCTTTACGGCGCCGAGCTCCGGCAGCTACGCCAACATCGTCCTGCTCGCCGACCCCCACTTGCTCGACCCGAGCGGCGTGACCAGCTGCCTTGGCGGCTCCGGATGTCTTCTAAGCATCTCCGGGAACGGCGCGTCATTCACCGGTACGCAGGACCTCCGCTCTGGCGGGGCCACCTTCCAGGGCAACGGCGGCGACAACGTCATCGGTGGCCGCTTCATCGCGAATTCCCTCGTGATCAGCGTCAGCGGCCACGCCGCAGCTGGTCTGACGCTCAGTGGGCCGGGCACCATCTCCACCAGCAACTGCGGGGTCTTCGATGACGCGGTGAGCTCGACCGGAGTTCCCGGCACTGGCCGGGCCATCATCCAGTCACAGTGCGGCTCTGCCAGGGGCGTGATTGACTTCAACTACTCACCGTAGGGCTCGAGGAGGCGGGGCAACCGCCCCAGTGTGGACTGAGGCATATGCATCTGTGGCAACCGGCCCTTTGCGATCACAATCGACTGGAAACGGCACAACACCGACCGGTGGAGTAGGCGCGAGCCGAGGAGGTTGCATAAAGTGGACGACCTGTTCAATCGGGTGATCCGGCGGAGGCGGAGAGGGCAGAAGGGGTTCACCCTAATCGAACTCTTGGTCGTCATTGCCGTACTTGCGATACTTGCGGGAATCGTCATTTTCAACGTTTTGGGGGTGACCAATCGCGGCTCGAGCTCTGCCTGCGCCACCGACGAGAAGAGCGTCCAGACGGCCAGTGACGCGTACTACAACGACCACAACAAGACGTATGCGACCAGTGGGGGCGGCGCAGGGACTTTGGACTCGGCGCTGCTCTCCCCCGCTTACCTGCACACGTATCCAACGGAGCAGGCGTGGGCGATCGACGCCAACGGCACAGTCACCAATACGTGCTAGATAAGGGCTAGACCAAAAAGGGGCTCCGCGACGCGGGGCCCCTTTTGTGTGCGAGGCTGCAGACTCGCGTACCAACGACGACCGTGATTCATGCAAGAGCGAAGCCCACGCTGGAGTTGCACATGAGCTGTTCGGCGCTTAGGCGGCCCCGCCTATGATTCAGCGGAGTAGTGAGCTACCGCCGCACTCAAGCGCGACCGCGCGGCGCGCGGCCCCCTGGTGGCGAAGCTCGTCCGCCGGTCCGGCGACTGGTATCCTTTTCCTTCTGGCGTGGTCCGCGACCACCGAGCTCCTCCGTGGATCCTCGGACCTCGATCTCTTCTTCTGGTCCGCCGCGCAGACCGCGGCACACGGCCACCCTCTGCTGATCTACTCGACGCACACACCGGGAATCGACCCATTCGCGAATGGCCCGCTTGGCCTCGTGCCGCTCACCGGCATCGCCTGGCTGGCGAACGTCGGCCACTGGGCCGACAACATCCCGCTCCGAACGTTCGTCACGACAGCCGTGTTCAGCGTGTTCGTGTGGTTGATGGCGACGCGGGGCTTCGTCGCCATTGAGCGCGGGCGGGGCGTCGTGCAGTGGCGTCTGGCCGCGATTTCGGCTTTTCTGCTTGCGCCGGCGCTGTGGATCAGCGTCGTCGACTTCGGGCATTTCGAGCAGCCCCTCGAGCTCTGGCTGGTGCTGCTGGCCGTAGGCGCGGTGATCAGCAGACGGCCCGTTGCGGCCGGCATCGCTATGGGGCTCGCGCTCTTGACTCGCACGACTGCGCTGCTCTACGTGTTACCGCTCATGTTTCTCGCGGTAGGCCGATACAAGCATCACTTCAGGGTGAAGTACCTTTTCGTCGCGTTGTTGACGGCGGCGGCCGGAATCGCCCCGTTCGCTGTCGCAGACGGTGGGAGCGTCTTGCATTCACTGATCACGTACCGTGCGGCGCAGCCGATTGGCGGCGGGTCGTTCTGGGCCTTGCCCCTGGGTCCCACGTGGCAAAGCTTGGCCATGCACGGCGACACGTATTTTGCGATCGCCGTCGGCGCCACCATCTGCGGTGTGATCAGCATCCGCGGCGGAGGGCTCGCGCCCACATGGTCGAACGCTGCGGGCCTCCTGACAGTTGCGGCGGCGTGCTTTCCGTTGTTTGCCAGAACGGCGTTTCCCTACTACTTCCTCGAGCCTTACGTGTTCGCCGTGGTCTGGTGGCTCGCGCGCCCGGGTGCTGCCTCCAATTGGAGGGTGTCCGTGCCAGTTCTCATCACAGGCGACGCGGTGCTCACAAAGTGGGCCGACGTGACGCCCTTCACGACGATCGGCGTGTCCGACAGCGTCATCTCCTCGGCCGTCATGCTCGCCGTCGTCGGGCTCGTCGCCTTTGATCTCGTCAGGACACGGGCTGCACAGCCGGCAAGAAAGGACGAGGTGAGAACGGCGCGCTCCGATACAAGGGAGCTGGTATTCGCTGCCAGCCGAGGCTAGATCAGGCGTGGCCCACACCGGGGTGAGGTGTTTGCATCTCGCGTTGAACCACCCTATCCGCAGAGGTTCGTTAGGGACGTGTCTCCGCGTACCCAGCAAGCCCGGAGTCAGCGAAGTGCCACGCGGCTCTTGTTGAGCATGGACGGCTTGGTCAACCACGCTGCTCGTCGCCGGCGCAAAGGCCAGGCGGGCGTCACGCTGATCGAGCTGCTTATGGTCGTCGGGGTGCTTGCGGTCATGGCGGCAATCGTCACGGTCAACGTGCTCTTCATTACGAACAGTGGCAAGGCCGCCGCCGCGTGCACGGACCAGAAGACGATTCAGACCGCGGTCGCCGGGTACTTCAACGACACTGGCAAGTACCCCATATCAACCGCAAACACCGGCGGTGCCAGCGGCGATGCCGCGGCCACGTCCGCTGCACCGCCGAGCGACTTCGTCAATATTGACGAGCTGCTCGCTCCGCCTGCCCCGGCGACCTCGTCGTACATTCACACGATGCCGAACTACACGAACGATGGGGCCTTCACCTACTCGGATACAGCCGGCACCGTCGTGGCGGCTAACTGCTAGCGCGGGCTATCTGAGAATGCCGCCTGCGCGACACCCGAGCGCGGCGAGACGATCCGCGGCTAGACAAGACGGGCCGAAGGTGCAGTCGTGTGATATGTGGGCCCCTGCGGGTGCTGGAGCAATGACGCATACGCGCCCGCGTTATGGATCACGGTCACCGCAGCGACGATCGCGAATATCGCGGCGATCCATGTTGCCACTCGTAGCGACATGATCCGCCGCGGGATGAGGACGAGAATGGCGATGATCACAGCAACGACAACTGCCTTGAACATCAGGAGTCCGGCGTTGCCGAACACGGAGAACACCGAGGCTGCCAGCGGATTGCCCTCGTTTCCACCGATTCCGAGGGAGAGAGCGGTGGTTATCCAGTCGAACAGGCTGAACAGCACGTATGCGAAGACCGCGAACACGAAGACGGCGCGGCCGTCCCGGCGACTGACCGGGGCGAACAGGCGGCTGCGCACCATGCTCCTAGTCTAGGCTGCGGGCGTGGCGAACCGATGACGATCGCGATCATCGTTTTTGCGGGCCTCGCCGGCGGAGCGGTCGGCTCCTTCGCCGGCGTCGTCGCCACAAGGGGATTGCGCGCGTCGCTCGGCGGGAGGTCGCACTGTGACGCCTGTCAGCGCCCCCTCGCCTGGTACGAGCTGGTGCCCTTCCTGAGCTTCATCGCGCTTCGCGGCCGGTGCCGAACATGCGGCGGTCGAATCGGCTGGCCTCCCTTCGTGTGGGAGGTCACCGGCGGTGCAGTCGGAATTGCCATCGCGCTCGCCATCGCGCTAACCGCAGGGCACACCGAGCCGTGAGCCCGCGGCCGAGGGCCGTCGACTACGATGCTCGGGGTCCCATGGGTGACGTCGGAGTGTTGCGCCCGCCTCGCTGTCGCCGCGTGGCGCCGCGCTCGCCACGGAGTGCCGGGTAGCCGTGGCCGGCTGGCCGACCGGACCGCGCAGTCAGCCGGGCACTGGCGAGCGCGTGCCGCCGCCACCACCGCCGCCGCCGCCGAGGCCAAGTACCGCACGGCCGCCAGCGTCGATGCTGCATGCAAACGCACCGCAGGTGTCGTTGGACGGCACCGGTCGCGGCATCGGACCAGCTCGCGGTCCGTTTCATGCCACGCCGGCCCTGCTGCTCGCGGAGCTTGCGGTGCTCGGCCAGGCCGCGCTCGGCATCGTCACCGGGCTCAACCTGATCCGCGGCGCCACGTCGCTCATGCAGCTCGGCACGGGTGTCAACCTGACGCTGTCAAGCGACGTCACCTCCCGCTTCGGCATCGGTATTCTCGTCATCGCCGTCCTGCTGATCGTGCTGGCAGGTGTCGCCACCATTCCGTCGCAGCTGGCGAGGGCACTGCTTGCTGTGCTGGAAGTGTTCGCACTTGGTGCCACGCTTGCGGCGCACTTCGGCGGCGGATCCGTGCTCGGGTTCATCACCGTCCTTGTGATGGGAACTGCTGGCAGCGCGCTCGTTCCGTTCGGCGTCGTCATCGGCATCGAGGCAGGGCTGGTCTACCTGCTCGCCATCCACCCGGCCACCTACCGCGCGTTTTCGCGCTAGGCTGCCCACTGATGGGGATGGGAGACGTAGCACCCCCGCCGCCGCCGCTTCTGCCGCCGCCTCCGCCTCCGCCGGAGACCGGCAAGCCGCGCGTGCCGCCGCCGCCGCCGCCGGCATCATCCGTCGGTTACGGGCGGCGCAGCTCCACGCCAGGCCCGGCCGCGCACGCCCCAGCATCGATGCTCCATCCGCAGGCCGGAGCTCAGCCGCTGCCACAGATGCGGATGTCCGGAATCGCCCCAGGTCCGTACCCCTCGGCGCCGCAGCCTTTTGCACCCGAGCGCAACCTCCCGCTGCTGCTCGCGCAATTGCTCGCCGTCGTACAGGCTGTGCTTGCGATGATCGGCGGGGCGCAGACCTTACGCGCGCAGTTCCTCTTCGGCGTGATCCAGCGAATTGGGGCACCCATCAATGTCGGCAACGAGCTTCTCGTCGATGGCGTGATCATCATGGGCCTCGGCGCGCTCGTGGGCGTTGCTGGTCTGTTCGCCGGCCGCGGGTCATCGCTCGTGCGAGGGTTCTTGATCCTGTGGGAGCTTGTCGCGTTCCTGTTCACGCTCGGGTTCCTGCTCGACTTCGGCTCCCTGCTGCAGCTGCGTGACGGCTTCATCGTGCTGGCGTACGGCGCCGGCATCGGTTTCGTCCATCCGCTCATCGCGCTCGCAATCGAAGCAGCGATCATCTATGGGTTGGTCGTTCACCCCGCAATCAGGAACGGGTTCGCGCGGTAGTCGCCATTTGCCTCTCTATCGGCGGGGGCTCGCTCTCGCGACGCTGTCCGCATTCGCCATGGCTCTGCTGCCGGTTGTGCGCACCGTGCCGGTCTCGGCAGGCACGCCTTGCCCTCCAACGGATAGCCGGTCTCACCTCCCGGCGAACCTGAGCTACCTCGTCCCGCCGGGCTACGTTGACACGTCGGACAAGTTCCAGCCGGTCGTCGATCTCATGTCCCCGGCGCCAGGGAGAGCCCTCGAAGACATTCGCTTTCTGGTCAACGATCCGACGACCAACGTGAGCGGCCGTCCGCAGATCGATATTGCCGGCCTGCCGGCGTATGTTGTTGCGGATGTCGCGCGTACGGGGACGTACGCGACATATGTCAAGCAGGTCGTCATCACGTGTGGAGCAGGCTTGCAATTCATCGTCATCTGCAACGGGTCTCTGGGGTACGACCTCTCCGTGATGGGCTCAGGGTGTGACGCGTTCCTCAGGTCTTTGGCATTCCCGGCTGCTGCCGCGATGCCGGCCGGCACTCCGTGTCCTCCTATTCCCGCCGTGCGCGGGTACATGACCACGATCTCTTGCTCAGTGCCACCCGGGTACCGCGTGGTGGCAGGGTCACCGCCAGCGGGCATCATGCTTGCAGCGCCGCAGCAGGGACCGATGCGTGAGCGCATCATCCTGAACTACAACCCGCCGACGATATCGTGGCAACTCGCAGGCCATACGCGCATCACGATCGACGGCTGCCCGAGCTATGTACTGGACGACAGCTCCGCCTCTGCCGAGTATCTGAAGCAGGTTGTGCTCTTATGCGGAGGTCATAGCCCGCTCGACAACCAATTCTCTGTCCAGTGTCGGGGATATGCTGGGTACGAGCCCTCGCTGGCCGCCGAAGGTTGCGCCAGTTTCCTCGCCTCGCTGCATATCGTCGGCGTGCCGCTGCCGACGCCGGCTCCAGGGCGAGTGCCGGCAGGAACGGTGCCGTTCTCCCCGGTCGGCATGCCGATCGAAGTCGCGGTGATCATGGGGATCTGGGTGTGGGGGCTCATCCGGCTCGAGGCGTGGCTGTGGCCATACCTCGCTGGCTTCCGTCGAGCGCTGTGGGACTTTCTTCGAGGTACCGCTGTCGGATGCTTGCTCCTGTTCGTGTTCGTCGCGTCGGCCACCCTCAACCTTGCGACGCACCTCTTCGTCGTCAGGGACCTGGCGCTTGTCTTCTGGCCAATCATCGCGGTCGCGCTCGTGCTCGAGATCGCCTGGCGCCTTGTGCGTCGCCCGCTCGGTTTTGCGTCGGGACGATCGGGCATGCCGCCACCGCCACCGCCGCCTCCTCCGCCCCCGCTTGCACCCCCGCCGGCACCCCCGCCGATCTACCGTTGAGGCATCCCGTCGCCCGGCTGAACGAATTCATCGATCAGCTAAAATCGCCCTGAACAGAGGGGAACCGGGGGAATCGTTGGACGCTGATGCTTCGGGTTGCATACCGCTCGGACGGGCTGGGGGGCTGGTCGCTTCACGGCATCGGCATTCGCGCCAGGGCCAGTTCGGATGCCGATTGAGGTAACCATCGCCCTGGGCCTCCTCGGGTTCGGCCTCGTCCGCCTGATCTCGCTGTGGTGGCCGCGACATCCTCAGTTGCGATCGGCGATCTGGAACCTCGTCTTCCTGACAGTGCTCGGCAGGGTCTTCCTGGTGGTGATCGCACTCCTGGCGGGGCTCGATGCGATCACGCACCGCGCTCTGGCGGAGAACGTCGCCCTTGGCCTCTGGCCGGTCGTTGCCATTGCCCTCGGCCTCGAGCTCGTGTGGCGCAGCGTCAGCGAGTTCCTGGGACCCGCCGCCGAGATCATTCACGCGCCGCGGACGCCATGGACGCACAGCACGCCGGTCGCGCCACCCCCGGCGCCGCCGGAGCCGCACCAGGAGTTGCAACCGAGAGGCGCGGCGGGCACAAAGCTCCCCGCACCGCCGTCACCGTCAGTCGTCGGCCATGTCCAGCGTTTGCAGCCGTCCCGCTCGGCCCCGCGAGCGCCGGCGGCCATCCTGAGTCCGCAACCTTCACGTGGGGTGACGACGGCACCGGCGGCGGCATTGCTTGGCACACGACCCAGCCTTCGGCCCGTGCCCGCGATGCGCCTGTACGGCCCGATGCCGCCGGCATCCACCGCGCACACCCACCGCCGGTTCAAGCGAAACGTCGCGCTGCTCCTGGCGCAGCTCGTGGCGCTCACGCAGGGAGTGATCGCGATCCTCAACGGCGTCAATGCACACGGCCCGAAGAACAACGTCGTCGCTGCCATGACCATCGTGATCGGCGCGGCTGTCGTCGTCGCGGCCGTCTTCGTGGTGCGTCCATCGCGCGTCGCACGGTTTCTGCTCATCCTCTGGGAGCTCGTCGCCATGCTCTTCACCATTGGCGTCCTCGTGCATGCGCAAGACCTGGTTACGGTGCTCGTGTCCGCGGCGGGTGTGGGCGTCATCCAGCCATTGGTTGCCTTTGCGCTGCAGGCCGTGATCCTCTACGGGCTGCTGCTGCACCCCGCCACACGCGACGCCTTCGCGCGGTAGCCGTCGGGCGACCGGAGCTCCTACTTCAGCGACAGCAGGTGCTGCTGGTACACGGTGCCGTCGGACTGACACGGCGTTCCGGAGTAGTCGGTGATCAGCACCTCACCGCCGGAGCATCCCCATGTGTCCCACGTCCAGGCGAGATAGCTGACACCCTCGGAGTCGGCCCAGCTCATCCAGCTCGTCATGAACGTGCCGGCAGTGTCGTTCTCACCGAACTCACCGGTGATGACAGGGACGCTGCGGGCAAGCGGCGCGATCACATTGTTCCAGCACGTGGTGCTGCTGCAGGCGTTGAAGTTGTAGTTGTGGAAGCTCGCCGCCGTCTGGGCGCGGGGATCCGACGGCTCGTTCGCGAGCCAGCCGTCGAGCGCATTCGAGTACTGCACGCCGCCGAGCATGATGACGTTCGGCGCGCCGGCATTGCGGACCGTGGTCACCAGCTCCTGCATGCCGGCCACCTGGTAGCTCACGCCGGAACACGTGCCACCGTTCTTCCAGCAGCTCCACGCCGCCGCCGTGTCACCGTTGTTGTCCGGATACGGCTCGTTGAACAGATCGAAGACCACTGCCGGGTTGCCCTTGAAGGTGGAGGCGACGCTCGTCCAGAACGCCGGGCTGTGGTCCTGATCCGGCATGGGCTGCTGGCCGGTCGCCTTCGTGCTGCCCGGTGCGCTCCAGTGCAGATCGAGAATCGCATAGAGGCCGTTCTGGTTCAGCAGGTTGACGTAGTTCACGATCGCAGTGATGTAGTTGCTGCCGGCGAAGGCCGCCGGCACGCCGTTGATGCCCAGCCAGCAGTCTTCGTTGAGCGGCACGCGCACGGCGTTGGTGCCCCACGACTTGATCGCCTGCACCGACGCAGCGTCGCTCGGTCCATCGAAGAGGCCCCAGCCCTGCACGCACGCGTACTCGGTGCCGGAACGGTCGACGCCACGCAGAACGACCGTGCCCGCGCCGTTGATCAGATGATTGGCCGACACGCGGATACCGGATGCACCGCCGCTCGCGGTGGGGGTCACCGTCGGTGTGGGTTGCGGCGAAGGCGTTGGACACGTGTGCCTGCAGCGGTGCGAGGCCGAGACGGCGCGCGCCGGCGAGGTTGCGGCGACCGCCACCGCAGCTCCGCCGATCACGACGGCAGCCGCAACGCCGCCGGCAACGACGCTCCGTCTGAGGCGCACCGTCAGCCCTGCGCGCTCACCGGTTCGCCGGCGCGGCGCTGATGTCCGCCAGGGCGGACGTGGGATCGCGATCCTGCGCCAGGTCGCCGATGGACACGATGCCGACCGGCTTGCCGCCTTCCACCACCGGGAGCCTGCGCACCGCGTGGCGGCGCATCAGCTCGATGGCGTCGTTGACGGGATCCTCGGGTGACAACGACACCACGTCTTCACTTGTGATGTCGCCCACACGCGTGTTCCACGGATCCCTGCGCTCGGCAACGGCACGGATGGCGATGTCGCGGTCGGTGACGATGCCCTTGACCCTCTCCCCGTGCACGACCACAACAGCGCCCACGGCCTGATCGCGCATCACCTTGGCGACATTGGCCACCGGCTCGCCCGCGTCCACCGTCTTCGGCTTCGGCGTCATCAGCTGACGAACGATCTGGGTCATCTCGGCGCCTCCTGAACGTTCTGATTGGTGCGTCCTCGCCGGCTGCACCGACGGGCGCCATTGATAGATACTATGGCTATACCAACAGCGTCAAATCCCACTACCACAATCTGCTACATCACAAGCATCAGGGTGGGGGGCAACCCGATGAAGCTTGCGGCCATGCACAAGAGGAGGCACGACGCAATGAACGCTATCGAGCTGCTGACGAACGACCATCGCGACGTCGAGCGCATGTTTGCCGACTTCGAGAGCGACGCCGGCGAAGGCAGGGCAGAGATTCTCGCCCGCATCATCCGCGAACTCTCCATCCATTCCTCCATCGAGGAGGCCTATTTCTACCCGCGCATCCGTCGTGAAGCGGAGAACGGCGCGCATTTTGCGGCGGAGGGCGAGCGCGAGCACCAGCATCTCAAGGAGAGCCTGGCGCGTCTCGATGCGAAGCTGGACGAGGCGCACACGGCGGAGGTCGCCGGCGAAGTCGAAGCCCTGAAGCAGACCGTGATGGACCACGTCGACGAGGAGCAGAACGAGGTGTTCCCGGCATTGGCACAGACGGCGCGCCGCCGCGAACTCGACGACATCGGCAAGCAGCTGAGGAAGGCCAAGGGCAGCGCGCCCACGCGGCCGCACCCACGCCAGCCCAAGGCGAACCCGCTCACCAGCCGGGCCAACGGGATGATCGACCGGGTTCGCGACCGGGTTGCAGGGCGGACGAGGTAGCAGGTCTCAGGCCAGCCGGTGAATCGTTGACTCGTCGGAGAAGTACAGCGCGTGGTCCGGCCCTTGCTTGATGTCCAGCCGGCACGTCGACGGCCCGTTGCTCACGCTCGCGTGCGGTGATCCCGGGGTGACGATGCGCATCCCGAAGTTGAGTGTGCAGAACACGAGATGGCCTGCATACCCGACGGGTCCGCCGGCGTCGACAAACGTCATCCCGGTGGGCACCACCGTCGATTGTTCGCTGCTCCAGTCCGGCGGCAGCGCGGTGCCGCACGACGACGCCTGCAGCGGATGGCTGTACCCATAGCAGTTCGGCCACTGGTACTGCGCACCCTTGGTCACGCTCTCGACCATCGTGTCGTAGCCCGTGCTCGGGCTGCCCGCGTCACCCGACGGACCGTTACTGGTGATCGCCAGCTGGCCGCTCGCTGAGAACGCGATGCCGAACGGATTGCGCAGCCCGTAGGCCCACACGGGATTGTTCGCCCCGAACGGGTTGTCCGCCGGTATCGAGCCGTCGGGGTTGTAGCGCAGCACCTTGCCGCGCGGATCCGAGGTGTTCTGCGCCACGGGCGCATCGTGCTCGTCGCCGAGCGCGACATAGAGCTTGCCGTCGGTCCCGAACGCGATGCGGCCGCCCTTGTGGCAGCAGTCGCCACCCGAGGGCAGCGTGATGATGGTCGTGGGATTGGTTCCCGTGCCCGCGCAGTCGCTGAAGCGGACCACGTGCTGCTCCGTGTAGTTGGTGTCGGAGTAGAAGGCGTACACATAGCGGTCGGTGGCGAACGCGGGGCTGATGGCGAGGCCGAGGAGGCCGCGCTCGCTGTATCCGCCGCCGCGCTCCGTGGTCACCGTCTGTACGGTGGCGAACACGTGGGACGCGCCGTTCTGCCAGACGCGGATGCTGCCGCCGCGCTCCGCGTAGAACAGGCGCCCATCGGGAGCGAAGGCGAGCGCGGTGGCGAAGGACGCGGGTATATCGCCGGTGGGCGGCGCCTGCGCGCCGACATCGCAGGGGTTGGGCGTTGCCGGCGTGGCGGTGGCCGGAGCCGGCGTATGCGTCGTCCTCGGCGATGGCTTCGGTGACGCGGTTGCCTGGCCGCAGGCGGCGGCGAGCAACGCGAGCAGAAGGAGCCATGTGGGCCGCAGCACCCGTCGATTGTCCGCCGATCGGCCGGCCGCAGGACCCCTGCAGCTGCATGCGCTGGTGTCGCCGCCATCGTGTCAACGCAGACACCGTGTCGAAGTGCGATGCGAAATTGTCGGCGCGGCAACGCAGATGACATACGTGATTTGACGGATAGCGCCGTGGCTTTGTGCTTGACAAGATCGCGGTAGTCAAAGCGGTCCGCGATCGGCGGTGGACAAAGGGGCAATAGAGGGGTGATGGCGACGCGTGTCGCGATTCGCGGCAGCGTCCGGCCCGCAAGGATGAGTTCTGTGCAGCACTGCAGGGGGTGTCACGCGTGATCAAGCGAGAACTTGGAGGGGACGAACCACGCCGCCGGCGCGCGTCGGCGAGACGGGGGAGGTCGATGAGATGGTGGGTGATAGCCGTCGCTCTGGCGACCGTGTTGCCCCTCATGGGCGTGCTTGGGGCGAAAGCCCTCATCACCAACGGCAGCTTCGATTCGGCCGGGTTCGAGATCGACGGCAACCTGCAGAAGGACGCCGGCACCTACGACTGGGCCAACGCCGGCGGGAGCACGGCTCCGTCGGCATGCAGCGGGCTGAGTGCCGGGTCGTTCGCCAACCCCGGGGGTCCGCTCAACTTGTTCTGCGCGAAGGACTCGCCCACGGGCACGAACGACAACTCGATCAGCGGCCACGAGCAGGACACCTCGATTCAGGTGACATGCGGCTCGATCCCCAACGGCAAGTCGGACCTTTCCACCTTCTACGTCGCCAGCCAGTCGGCCGTGCCCACCGGGGGGACCAAGGCGCACTCGTTCCTCTATCTGGGCTGGACGATCAACTCGATCGGCGGCTCCGCAGACATGGACTTCGAGTTCAATCAGCTGACGCAGCCCTCGGCACTCCAGGACGGGACCGTTGGGCACCCCTGTCCGTCGGGCAACGGTGACACGGCCAACGTCGGCGCGACGCGCTCGGCCGGCGACCTGCTGGTCGAGTATCAATTCGCGGCCGGCGGCAACTCCATCGCGGTGAAGCTGAGCCACTGGGTGACGTCTGGCGCGTGTGCCACCTCCCAGGCGGCCCCGTGCTGGGGACCCGAGACCGATCTCACCGCGGCAAACATCGCATCTGCCGCGATCAACGACAGCACGACAGCGGATTCGTTCGGCCCGTTGAACTGCCCGTTCAACGGCGCCCCCAAGCCGAAGCAGCAGACCGGATGCGTGAACAACCCGCTCGACAGCAACAACAACAACGGCATTCTCGGGCCGGATCAGTTCGGTGAGACGGCGATCGACCTCACGAACGCGCTGAACAGCAGCAGCTGCGAGACATTTGGCAGCGCCTACCTGAAGAGCCGCTCGTCGGCGGTCTTCACCGACGCGGTCAAGGACTACATCGCGCCGGTCCCGGTCCACATCACCAACTGCGTGACACCGACGATCGCAACGTCGCTCAGTGGTTCGACAGCGACCTTCGGCGGCACAGTGACCGACACCGCGACGATCTCCAACTTCCTGGGAAGCAACCCGCCAGGCGGCACGGTCGCATTCAACGTCTACAAGGGGTCCACCTCGAGTTCCTGCATCGCCGGCAACCTGGCCGAGACCGTGCCCACCGGGGCCGGCAGCGACGGCTCCAACGGCGACACGTTCACCGCCGGTGCCAACAACACCGCGAGCGCCACGGACACGATCACCTCCGCGGGGGGATTGGTACCGGGAAGCTACGAGGTGCAGGCCGTGTACACGGGTGACGGTGGGCAGAACCTCAAGAGCAGCAGCAACTGTGGCGACGAGCCGCTGACGATCAACAAGAAGACGCCGACGTTGGCCACCCAGGATTCGCCGACCACGGACATCACCGTCGGCACGGCTACCACCGTGTCGGACACCGTGACCTTCAGCGGCCTGGTGAGCGGCGTCTTCCCAGCCAGCACGAGCACTGTGACCTTCACGCTCTACTCGGACGGGTCGTGCACAAATGCGGTCTCTGGAGTGACTGCGACGGTCAACCCAAGCGGGAGCTCGAGTAGCGTCGGCAGCGGCGATCTCTCCTTTACGCCGACGGCGACCGGAACCTACACATGGGGGGTGAGCTTCAGCGGCGACAGCAATTACAACAAGGTGCCGTCGTCCGGCGTGCAGTGCGGCGGGACCAACGAGACCCTGACAGTCGTCAATGCCACCCCGAGCCTCGTCACCCAGATCGCGCTGGAGGACAAGGTCACGATCTCGGGCGGCAACAGCCCCACCGGTACCGTGACGTTCCAGCTCTACGACACGTCGGACTGCAGTGGGACACTGGTTGCCCACTGGGACAACGTGGCGATATCGAGCGGCGTCGCTTCCACGGTGGGCGTGACCCCGACATCTGGAGCCGGCAGCAACTTCGTGTCCAGCGGCAAGACATACAGCTGGAAGGTGACCTACAACGGCAACAGCACCAACAACTCGGTGACCGTCGGCTGCAACGCCACCAACGGCGACCAGGAGAACGCCGCGATCACATACACGCCGTAACCGAGTCAGCAATCGAATCGAGGAGGCGGTCCCTGCAGGGGCCGCCTCTTCTCATGCCGTCAGCGGGTTGGGCCTGCGGTCTGCGACGGATGCAACCGCGCGGCCGGCGAGTGTGAGCTCGGTTCCGGGCGCAGCGATGCCTGCCCGCCCGGCGTCTGCGGCGAGCTCCACACGCGAGTGGATGCCGAGCTTGGCATAAACGTGGGCGAGGTGAGTCTCGATCGTTCGTGCCGAGACATGAAGGCGGGCCCCTGCCTGCTTGTTGCTCAACCCCTGCGCGGCGAGCAGCGCCACCTCGCGCTCGGTGTTCGTCAACCGCTCCCACCGCGGCGGCGTGTGCTCGGCCGTGCGAGCGCGGTGATGACCGATGAGCGCGGGGCTGCCACGATCAGCCTGCAGTGCGTCCGTGATCTGTGCGTGCAACTCGGCTCGGACCGTCATCGGTGTCGCGTCGTACAGGATCTGCCGTACGAGCTGATGCTGGAAGCTGAGCACGCCTGCCACCTCCAGCAGCACGCGCGCGCCCAAGGCCTCGCGCAGGTCTGTGAGCACCTCGATCACCGTCCGGCCCGCCACCGCGGCCAGCGTGGCGACACCGAACGGCCTCTCGAACACGGCGGCGACTGTGAGCAGGTCCTGGCATCGATCGCTCAATCGCGAGATTCGCGCCAGGACGGCGGGGCACATGCTCACCGGTGGCCGGAGGGCATCGGTCTCGACAATGCCCTCGTGGCGTCGCAAGGTGCCTTCGCTGATGGATCCCTGGAGCAGCGCGACCAGCATCGCAGGGTTGCCGCCGGCACCATCGATCTGCTCTTGCAGCCGTGGCCCCGGCGGCGATCCCAGCACATCGTGTGCCAGCAGCGCCACGACCTCGGGATCGAGCGCATCCAGATCGATGCGCTGGAACGCCGGCAACCCCTGCTCGAAGAGCTCGTCAACAGGGGCACGCAGTGGCAGCACGCGCCGCGTGAGCAAGATGCCCAGCGGCCGTTCCGTGCATGCCGCGACAAGCTCGGCGAGCGTGGCGACGGTGAATGGGTCCGCCCAATGAGCGTCCTCGATGAGCAGCGCGACCGGCGTCGCCGCTGTTCGGCGCCGGACCAGTGCGGCGATGCGCTTCACCAGGTCATGCCGCTGCTCGGCGTCGTCGGTGCCTCGAATCTCCAGCGGGATCAGGCCCGAGTGCTCCCTGGGCGCCACCGCACCCACGGCGGTGGGGAGGTCGAGTGCGTCGATCAGCACGCCGAAAGCCCGGTCGCTCCGGAGTTCCGCGCCCCTGCCGGCGTAGAGGACGATGCCGTCCGCCCACCCCTCTCCCAGCGCCTCGGCGATGAGACGTGACTTGCCGATCCCCTGTTCGCCGATGACGAGCACCCGCGCCGGTGCGCCACGAGCAAGCGAGCGCAGGGCGGACCGCACCTCCGACAGCTCCCGGGCACGGCCGCGGAAGCCAAGCTCGATCGGCGCCGGCGCCACCGCGCCGGGCCGGAAGAGCCTTCCGCCCCGGCTGACCCCCATCGGAATGGACCCTCTCGTGAAGTCGCTGTCGCCGCGGCCTTTCTGGCGGCGCTCCACCGGAAAAAACGGTCCGGCGCCGCTGTTTCCTGCTCAGCCCGCTGCCACCGGCGGACGCGTGGGGGCGGTGTCGCCGGTCATCCGGCAAACGCTTTTAGAGCGCGCGCCTAACAGCCTCGCACCCTTATGTCTTCGCGATTTTGTGGCGGCAAATACTCAGGCGTCCGGCTGAGATCGCGGCCACTCTGGGAGGGGTGGGCCAATCCATCGTGCTTTGTGCGGTTCGCCCATCAGGGATTTACCGGATGGCCGACGGTCCGCTCAGGTCACGATCATGAAGAGGAGGGGCGAGGGGTCAGGGGACGCCTCAGGGGGTGAGGGCGGCGACCGTCTGGGGTCGCCGTTTGCGCTGCCAGCGCACCGGCTACTGCCCGCTGCGTCCGAGACAGACTCCCGCGGCAACGTGATCAGCGAGGGAGGTGAGCGTTCCGGTCGCGGTCCGCACGTCGCCGGCGCCGCCAGACGGGTGGACCGTGGCCGTGAATCGAGACGCTTCGAGGTCAAGCACCACTTCGACCTCCTGAAGCGCGAGCTGGTATGCCACAAGCGGTGCGACCACCTTGTGGACACACTCCTTCGCGCAGAAGAGCAGCACGGCGGCACGTTCGTCTGCCGAACTCAATGCCGCGACGTGAACCATCTCATCTGGAGTCAGCACCAGGCGGCGCAGCGAGGCGTCCAACGCGTCCATGCGCTCGAGGACGATCCCCACCGCCTCGGCGTCGTCGCTGTGACAGACCACGGCGGCTGCCAGATCGCGTGTGTGCGAGATCGACCCGACCACGCCCTGCGGCCACACCGGCTCTCGCGTGAGCGACACCGGGATCGGGGAGTCGTCGACTCCGAGCGCCCGCATCGCCGCATGGGCGCACGCTCGGCCACATACGAATTCCTGGCGGCGCAGCACGACGGCGTTCGCGACCGACTGCAGCTCCTCGGGGAACAACGTCGTGCACCTCTCGCTGACGGGCAGGAGCTCGCACCGCGCGAACGGTGGGAAGAGGCCGGCGACGGCACGCCGCGCCACGTCGCGCTCAGGTTGACGATCAGGCTCTTCGCTCGCACTCATGTTGGTTGCGCAGCGCTGCGCGTGCGGCTTCGACACGGGGCGTTTCGGTGTCGCCATTGAGGGTGGCGGGTCGGCATCGAGATGAGTGTACGTACCTCGCGCCGCCACCGACTCAGGGTTTTCGAGGCCGACCAGCGCGCCACCCGGCGCGATGTGGCGAGCGCCGTCACGCAAGCGGCGGCGAGCTGAGCGCTCGTACGGTTACGCGCCCTCGCGGAGAGTCGAGTGTCGCGCTGTGCGACCCTTCTGCCGCTGCACGGGAGTGGTCACGCGGACGACCGCACTCTCGCCGGCTCCGGGGCCCACCCCCGACTCCTCGCGTCGCGTGATGGTGCCCTCCTCCTCGTCGACCTGCACGTCATCGGCCGGCTCAGACGGCGATTCCGGGGCCGCGTCGCGGCCCGGCTCGGGGACGTTGCGTTCGCTAGCCATGGCAGATCATGGTAGTCGTTGGGGGTGCTAACATGATAGCTTCGCTATCACGTGCGACCCACGACGGTTCGCCGGACCCCTCGGAACACCGTTCAGGAGGTGTCGAGATGACCTCGAAGCGCAAAGCCAAAGCTGTGACACTCCTCGATGAGTCGAAGTCGGACGAACGCCATCCCGAGGTGAACCCTCAGACGCCGGGTGGCGCGGCGCACAAGCTGCGCAAGGAGACCGCTGAGGGCGACGGCATGGTCGACAAGGCCAAGCGGGCAATCGAGGAAGCCGACCGCCAGATATCGGGCGAGTACGAGCGCCGCGACCAGCCCGCGTAGCGGCTCGAGGTTCCGCTCTCGCGGTCAGGCATCGACGCTCGCTGCCGCCACGCGCGTGGTGGGTGGTGGTTATCTGATATGGGCGCTATACAATCACCTGATATTCATGCTAGGATGCCGGGCCATGAGTATCGAAACCGCCACGGCTGACCTGCGCGCGGGTCGGCCTACGCGGATCGCAGCGACTGAGCCGCCAAGGCCAGGGCGGCTCCCACCACGGAGGTATTGCAGGTCGTGATTGCTCTGCTGCTGTTCCTGATCCTGATCGCCATCCTGTTCGGCGCCGGCGTGGCGCTGCACGCGCTCTGGTGGATCGCGATCATCGCCCTTGTCCTGTGGGTCATCGGCTTCTTCGCCCGGCCCCGCGGCGGACGCTGGTACTACTGGTAGCGGCCGATCCATTCTGTTTCGGTCGCGATTGACATGAAATCGCAGGGCATGAGCGTTGTGCTCGTGCCCGCCCTCAACGCGCCGGCCGGCGGCGCCGCAGGCTGCGGCTCGCCGGTGGCGCCGGGGGCTGTGGCGGTGACCGTCCTCACCGTGGGCGTACACGAAATGGGCGCCGCGCGACGTCGCCGTCGGTCGCCCCGACCTCCTCGCGCTTGTAGTTCAGCCTCGACAAGATACGCTTTGAGGCGAATTCCACCACCTCGTCCGCTTGACTTTGGTGATCCCACTCACGCAGCATTTCTGACCACACACAGGCCATTGGCCCCACCGGTCGCGGCGGGGCCCGACACAAGAAGGGGTGGGCGTGCGACTCAGGAAGGTCCGTATGGCGCTTCGTCCGAGGTACGCACCCCGCGAAGCCTGATGGACGAGCGCTACTCGACGTTCTGCCTCGCCGATCCCCACTTCTACGACTCGCCTGTCCGCACCCGCGGCGACGATGTCGACTTTGCCATCGCCTCACGGCCCGTGCCGCCCGGCTGGACGCGAACGGATCGCGACGAGTGGCTTGTCTACGAACCGCCCACCGGCGGCCTGCCGCCGCAGGGCTGGAAGATCCATGCGTCGGCGTCGCTCGACGACGCAGAACAGATCCTCACGACGATCTTCGTGTATTGCGCCGAGCACGGCGTTCCGTTCAAGTTCGTCAGAAGCCTGCAGCTCCTCTTCCTGCGCAACACGAAGAACATGGATCGCAGCGCCAGCGGGAAGTTCGTCACGATCTATCCGAGCGGCGAGCACGAGCTCGAGACGATCCTGATGGAGCTGGGCGACCAGCTCGCCGGCAAGCAGGGACCGTACATCCTGAGCGACCTCCGCTGGGGGCACGGCCCGCTCTACGTCCGCTACGGCGGCTTCGCGGAGCGCTACTGCATCGGGCCGGCGGGGACGCCGGTGCCCGCAGTGGCAGACGCCGAGGGCTCGCTGGTGCCGGATCAGCGCGGACCAACGTTTCATGTGCCGCCGTGGGTGACTCTTCCGGCGTGCCTCGAACCGCACCTCGCCGCACGCAATGCCGTGACCGTGCAGGAGATCCCGTACCGCATCGAGGAGGCCGTGCAGTTTTCCAATGGGGGCGGCCTCTATCTCGGCAGCATCATCGATTCGGGCGAGCAGATCGTTCTCAAGGAGGCGCGCCCGCTCGCCGGCCTGGTGTATGACCGCGCCGACGCGGTGGCCCGGCTCGAGCGCGAGCGGCGCACGCTCGAGCGGCTGGCAGGGCTCGACGAGGTGCCCGCGATCCGCGGGCACTTCATGCTCGGTGATCACCACTTTCTCGCCCTGGAGTTCATCGAGGGCGAGCCGCTGCAGACGCTGCTTGCCGAGCGCTACCCCGCCACGGCAATCGCCATCGACCCGGACACCGCTCGCGACTACGCGGCATGGGCGCTCGACATGTGTCATCGCATCGAGGCCGCGGTCGATGCCGTGCACCGCCGCGGTGTCGTGATCGGTGACCTGCATCCCTCGAACATTCTCGTCAGACCCGACGGCCAGCCCGCACTCGTCGACTTCGAGGTTGCCGCCGAGCTCGCGGAGGGGCTGCGACCCACCCTCGCCGATCCAGCCTTCGGCGCGCCGTCAGATCGGCAGGGCATCGACGTCGACGCGTACGCGCTCGCCTGTCTGCGCCTCTACATGTTCCTGCCCCTCACACGCCTGCTCATCCTCGAGAGGACGCGAGCGCGCGAGCTGGCTGACGAGATCGCCGGCGTGTTCCCGGTTCCCGCGGACTTCCTCGACACCGCGGTTCGCACCATCATCGGTGACCAGAACGAGGCGCCGGCTGCACATCCCCGTGCGCGCATCACCGCGGAGCGTGATGCCTGGCCGGACGCCCGCGCTGCGATCGCGAAGGGGATTCGCGCCAGTGCCACGCTGCACCGCGACGACCGCCTGTTTCCCGGGGACATCTCGCAGTTCGACACGCCGGGAGGCGGTCTCACCGTTGCGAACGGCGCGGCTGGGGTGCTCTATGCGCTCGCCGCCGCCGGCGCAGGCCGGCATGCCGACTACGAGGAGTGGCTGGTCCGCCGCGCGCTGCGACCACCGACGGGCATGCCGATCGGGTTCTACGATGGCCTGCACGGTGTCGCGCACGTCCTGCACCGGCTGGGCCATCGCCGTGAAGCGCAAGAGATCCTGAGCCGCTGCGCGCAGGAGTTGGAGGGCTCGGCCGACCGGCTTGGGCTCGATCTGGTCAGCGGGCTGGCGGGCATCGGGCTCAACCTCGCGTGGTTCAGCGCCGCCACCGGCGACGCGAGCAGCTTGAAGGCTGCCGCGAGCATCGCCGGGGTGATCGCTGATCGCCTGGGTGGCGAGGAGGACGTGGCCGAGATCAGTGGCGGCGACGACCCGTACGCGGGTCTGACGCGCGGCTCATCGGGCCCGGCGCTCCTGTTTCTTCGGCTGTATGAAGGCCGCCCGGACCCAGCGCTGCTCGATCTGGCAGCGACGGCGTTGCGCCAGGACCTCCGCCGCTGCCGGTGGCAGCCGTATGGAGGCCTGGAGGTGGACGAGGACTGGCGGACGGAGCCGTACCTGGCCGACGGCAGCGTCGGCATCGGATTCGTGCTCGACGAGTACCTGGCTCGCCGTGACGATGAGCAGTTCGCAGCCGCCTCGGTGGCGATCCGGCGTACGGCGCAATCGCACTTCACACTCGAGCCGGGCCTCTTCCATGGCCTGGCCGGGCAGATCCTGTACCTGGCCGGCTGCACGCGCGAGCTCTCACCGGTTACTGAGCCGCCGCGTGCCTCGCTGATGGCACACGTTGTCCGCCTCAACCGGTACTCAATCGACTACGAGCGAAACCTCGCCTTCCCCGGCAGCCAGCTGCTGCGGCTGTCGATGGATCTTGCCACCGGCGGCGCCGGCATTCTGCTGGCGCTGGCTGCGGCACTCCACGAAACACACCCGTCTCTGCCGTTCTTCGAGGGTCCGGACAGTGGCCCGGAACGGCAGGCGGAACTGACAACCCTTCATACAAAAGGAGGTGAATGAGCTTTGGCACTTCTCGATCTTCAGGGAATGCAAGAGCGGTCCGTGGGCCGTCGCTCCAGGAGCGGCGGAGGAGGCGGAGTCCACAGTTTTCTGAGCCTATTCTGCTAGGCACCTGACGTCGCATTGAGCGATGAAGGGGGAGAGCCGCCTCCCGCACCGCGGGGGGCGGTCTCCCTCACCCCGCCGGCTCTCGCGACGGTCGAGCACCATACATGTGATGGACAGGGCGCAACGTCGCGGCACACATAGGCTGCTGCTGCGCATAACCCGTCGCGGCGGCCCTTGGGTGATCGCCGCCGGGTTCACCGTGGTCGTGCTGGCGGTGCTCGACACTGCGCTGCCCGCCGTGCTCGGACGCGCGGTCGACTCCATCTTCGGGAACGCGCCTGCTGCGTGGGTGTTCGCCGCGGCCGGGATGGTTGCGGGGCTCGCCGCCATGGACGCGGCCGACGACCTGGCGGTGGGCTTCGCGACAGCACGGTCGACCGCCTGGCTGCGGCGAGAGCTCTTGCGCCACTTCGTCCGCCTGGGTGTCAGCGCGCCTGAACGCTACCCGCCGGGTGACCTCGCCAGCCGGATGGTGGGCAACGCCACGCAGGCCGGACGCGCCGCAGTGGACATCGTGCGCGCCGTGGCCAACCTGCTGCCAGCGCTTGGGGCCATCGTCGCGCTGGGCCTCATCGACCCGTGGCTGTGCCTCGTGGTCGGCGCAGGCATGCCGCTGCTCGTTGTCCTGTTGCGAGCGTTCGTGCGCGACGCGTCGGGGCTGGCCGCTCGCTATCTGGAGGTGCAGGGTGCCATCGCCGCCCGCCTCGCCGGGGCGATCGCGGGAGCTCGCACCATCGCGGCCTCCGGCACCATTCACCGCGAGACGGATCGTGTCCTTGCGGAGCTGCCGCAGCTGCACCACGAGGGCCTGGGACTGTGGCGTGCGCAGGCGCGGATCATGACGCAGCAGGGGCTGCTGGTCCCGCTGCTGGAGGTGGCCGTCCTGGCGCTCGCCGGCGTCGAGCTGGCGCGGGGCCACATCACACCCGGTGCGCTGCTGGCGGCCGCGCAGTACGCGATCCTGGCGACGTCCCTGACGTCCGTGCTGCCCTCGCTGACGCGGCTCGTCCGCGCCAGGGCCGGCGCCGCCAGGGCCTGGGAGGTCATGCGTGAACCGACTGTCGCGCACGGCGCCGGTGCAGCGCCGCGCGGCGACGGCCGCATCGAGTTCCGCGGCGTCACCGTGCGCGCCGGCGACCGGGCACTCCTCGACCACGTCGACCTGGTCATCCCCGGGGGCGCGCTGACGGCCATCGTCGGCCGCAGCGGATCGGGCAAATCGGTCCTGACCGGCCTGGCCGGTCGCCTCGCCGACCCCGACGAGGGCCAGGTGCTCCTCGACGGCACTGCGCTCCGCGAGCTCGGTCACGACACGCTCCGCGAGCTGATCGGGTACGCGTTCGAGCGCCCTGCGCTCTTCGGCGACACGATCGGTGACGCGATCGCGTTCGGCGTGTCCACTCCATCGCCGGGCGCCGTCGCTCAGGCAGCCCGTCGCGCCGATGCGGATGGGTTTGTTGAGCGCCTGCCCCAGGGATGCGCGAACCCGCTCGCGGCCACGCCGCTGTCCGGTGGCGAGGCGCAGCGGCTCGGGCTGGCGCGTGCATTCGCGCATCCGGCGCGTGTGCTCATCCTCGACGACGTTGCGGCCAGCCTGGACACCGTCACCGACTTCCGCATCACCTCGGTGCTGACCACCGCGCTGGCCGGGCGGACACGGATCGTGGTGGCGCATCGTGTGTCGACCGCTTCGCGGGCAGACATGGTGGTGTGGCTCCACGAAGGCCGGGTGCGTGCGGTTGCGCCGCACCCCGAGCTGTGGCGGGACGCCGGCTACCGCGCCATCTTCGAGCCTGCGCGGCTCGCACCGCACCCCAACGGTCATCGCCGGGGCGCGCGGACGGCAGCATGACACGCGCCACGAGCTTCGCCACCAGGCGGGGACGTGCTGCAGCTGCGCTGCGGTTGCTTGGCGGCGCTCTGCGGAACCGGCGTCGCGACGTGGTGGCGCTGGCGGTGTGGTCGCTGGTTCAGGCGATCCCGGCGTTCCTGTCCGGCCGGCTGATCGAGCTGGCGGTCGACCGGGGATTCCTGCAACACCAGCTGCTCGTTGGCTTCGGGTGGCTTGCGCTGCTCGCGGCGAGCTTCGTGGCCGGCGGCATCGCGGCCGGGCGGGTGTTCCGCAGCCTGGGGAACGTGATCGAGCCGATGCGTGACCAGCTGGCACGGGTGGTGGTGGAGGGCAGCATCCGCAGGTCGGCGCGCCTCGGCCTGCCCGTGGACCGTGCCGGCGTCGCCCGCCTCACCGAGCAGGTGGAGATCGCGCGCGAGGCCGGCGCCTCGGTCCTGCAGGTCACGCAGGGCTTCATCGTCGCAACGATCGGCGCAGTCATCGGTCTGCTGTCGCTGATCCCCGCCGCGCTGGTCCTCGTCGTTCCCCCGGTGGTCGTGGGGCTCGCCGTCTTCGCCGCCGCGCTGCCGCGCATGGCGGATCGCCAGCTCGAGTCGATCCTGGCCGACGAGCGCGCCGCCGAGGGCACCGCAGCGGTGGCGGCAGGGCTGCGTGACGTCGTCGCCGCCGGAGCGGAGGACCGCGCGACGAGCCTCGTGGAGCGGCACATCGACGCCCAAGCCGTCGCCACGCGGCAGCTCGCGCGGCTCACCGCCGTGCGCACGCTCGCCGTCGCCGCGGGTGGCCTGCTGCCTGTGATTCTCATCCTGCTCTTCGGATCGTGGCTGCGTTCGTACGGCGCAACCACGGGGGCGATCCTGGGAGCGCTCACGTACGTGCTGCAGGGTGTCGAGCCCGCGCTGGAGAGGCTGGTCCGCAACCTCGGCTCCGGCGGCGTGTGGCTCGTGTCCGCTCTTGCACGCGTCCTCGAGGCTTCGGCGGAATCGGAGCTCGATTCTGCCGAAGGAACGCCGGAGCGACCGGTGGACCTCGATGCCGGAGGCAAACGGCGTGCCGGCAGCGGGCGCGTGCGCGTGCGCAGGCGCGGATCCGCTCTCGCGATCCACAACCTCACGTTCGCCTATTCGGCGACGGCGGCACCGGTCATTCACGGCCTGGAGCTGACCGTCGACCGCGGCGACCACCTGGCCATCGTCGGCCCCAGCGGCGCGGGCAAATCCACGCTCGCCGGCCTCATCGCCGGGCTGCTGCATCCGCAGGCGGGATCCGTGCAGATCGGCGGGGTCGACGCGATGGCTGCACGGCATCACGGTTCCGTGTTACGCGCCCTGATCCCGCAGGAGGCGTACGTGTTTCCCGGCACCGTTTTGGAGAACGTCACGTATCTCGATGCCGGCGCGCCGAGAGCCGCGGTGGACCACGCCATCGCCGTCATCGGCGCGGCGCCACTGGTGGAGCGGCTCGGCGGATGCGATGCAATGATCGATCCCGCGGCGCTGTCTGCGGGCGAGCGCCAGCTGATCACGCTGGTGCGCGCATACGTCAGCAAAGCGCAGCTGGTCATTCTCGACGAGGCGACGTGCCACCTGGATCCCGATGCAGAAGCACGCGCCGAGCTCGCGTTCTCGCATCGCAGCGGGGCGGTGATCGTGATCGCACACCGCATCAGCTCCGCGCTGCGCGCTCGTCGGGTTCTCCTGCTCGACGGCGGCGCCGCGTGGGCCGGCACCCACGACGAGCTGCTGCAGGCGTCGCCGCTGTATCGCGATCTGGTCGGCCACTGGTCGGGCGGCGCGAAGACGCCGCGTGGGCGCGCCACTCCCGCCGCACTTCGCCGCGCGCTCTCGATGCTCGGACTCTGAACGTCCGGCACAGAACCGGACGCGATGACGGGCGCTAGCCGGCCAGGACGTGCAGGTTGGCGACGACGGCAAGCGCCGCGATCGCGGTGAAGGCTGTGGCGACCCAGGCGGCGAGTGAGCGGGGCAGGACACGCAGGCCGACGATGACCGCCACCACCACGGCGAGCTTCAGCACGTAGAGCCCGGCGATGCCGTGGGCGTGGTAGACGGCCGCTGCGAAGGGATTGCGCTCGAACGCGTGACCACCGGCCAGCGCCACCGCGGTGGTGAAGCAGTCGAGCAGGCTGAAGAGGACGTAGGCGGCGACCGCGATTGTGAAGACGTCCTCGTCGCGGCTGATCACGCGGGCACCGAGAAGCGGACTCGCCATGCCGCGAACAGTACCCGGAGGCTGACACAGCCGCCGCGGCACCATCGCTTCGCGACGGGACCGGCGGTGGGTTTGTGATCGCGTCATGACGACCTTCTACGCCTACACGGATCTGAATAAGCGTATGATTGTCTCGTGAGGCGCCTGCAGGTTCATCTGGACGACGAGCTCGACGACGCTTTGGCGGCTGAGGCGGCACACCTCGGCACCTCGAAGGCGGCAATCATCCGGCGCGCGCTGACCCGCGATCTTCCCGAGCTCCCGGCTGCCGCTGACGACCCTTGGGAGGCGCTCGACGGCTGGCTCAGCGCCGGCGGCGTTGACGACATCGATGCCGCGATCTACGAGCATCAGCGGTGAGATTCATCGACACCAGCTTCTGGTTTGCACTGCAGGATCGCGACGATCGCCGGAACCGCGAGGCGAGCGAGCTCGTCCGAGCGGGAATCGGGAGAGCGGTCACCACCGCTCTGGTTCTCGGCGAAACGTGGACGCTGCTGCGCCGCCGCGCCGGCCATCCCGCCGCAGTCGGCTTTCTCGATCGTGTCATGCGGATCCCAGACCTCGAGATCGAACATGTTGGTGAAGCCGCTGCGGCGGACGCATGGCTTTGGTTGCGGCAGCATGCTGAACGCATGTATTCATTTGTCGACGCCACCAGCTTCGGCGTGATGCGCAGCCGGCGCATTCGCGAAGCGCTTGCCTTCGACGGCGACTTCACGGCGGCCGGCTTCATCGAGGTACGGGCGGCGTCGCCAAGGTAGGGGGCAGGAGCACACAATGCACCGCCCGCTAAGTGCTGGGTCGCCGTTGTGGCGACTCTCGTGGAGTTCCTCCCCGTCACGAGAACCGTCCCAGAGCCTGTGTTACCCTGAGCCGAGCGCTTGCAGTCGTGCGGCGCCATGCCTCTTGGTGAACCCTCTCCTCGCCCATCGCGGCGGGTCTTCAAGGCCGGCACTCAACACAGCAGCGAGGGAGTCTGGGAAGGCCGGCAGGATTCGGGTTCCCGAGGTACGCGTTCATGACATTTCAGGCCATTGGTGTGCGGCCGCGCACGGCCGGCTCACTTCTTCGGAACAGCATCAGCGAGCCGAATGCTGTCCAGCGCGCCGCTATCCCGGTGCTCCTCGCACGCGGCGACTGCGTCATCGAAGCGCCGACGGGTTCCGGCAAGACGCTGGCGTTCGTGGTGCCCTTGGTGGAACGGCTCCGAGGCCACGCGGCCTGCGGCGCGCGCGCGCTGATCGTCACGCCGACGCGCGAGCTCGCCGCCCAGGTGGCCGTGGCTGTGCGCGCTGTCGATCCCAGCCTGCGCACGGTGCTCTGCGTCGGCGGGGTCGGGTACGGCGCCCAGACCGGCGGCTTGCGCAACGCACCCGACGTCATCGTTGGGTGTCCCGGGCGTCTCCTCGACCTCGTCGGTATCGGCGCTGCGCGTCTGGCCCGCATCGAGTACCTGGTGCTCGATGAGGGCGACGAGATGCTCGACCAGGGGTTCGCGCGCGACGTGGAGAGGATCATCGAACTCTGCAGGACCGGCGACCACGCGGCCCCGCAGACGGTGCTGGCCTCAGCGACGATGCCGGAGTGGGTGCAGCGCATGATCGCGCGACATCTTCAGTCCCCGGCTCGCATCCACATCGCCTCGGAACAGGTGCCGGACCTGGAGCACGGTGTCCTCAGGGTCGAACGATCACGCAAGATCGACGCGCTGTCGACGCTGCTGCGTCAGCAACGGCGCCACGGGTTGAGCCAGACCATCGTGTTCCATCGCACCAAGCACGGGACCAAGAAGCTGGCGCGCGCCCTGGCCGCGCTCGACCATCAAGCGGGCGAGTTGCAGGGCAACCTCTCACAGAACGCTCGCGACCAGGCGCTCAGCGCGTTCCGCAACCGCCGCACCAATGTCCTCGTGGCCACCAACGTCGCCGCACGCGGAATCGATGTCGTCAGTGTCGGCCTTGTCATCAACTACGAGCTCCCCGAGTCGCCGCAGTGGCTGACCCATCGCGTCGGTCGCACGGCCCGAAACGGCTCACCGGGGCGTGCGATCACCTTCCTCACGCCAGAGGACGGCGCCCAGTGGACGAAGTTGCGCCGCCTCGGTGCACCAGCCCTTCCCGAGCTGGATGCGGAACAGTTGTTGAGAACCGGGGAGTGGCTGCACACGCCGCCACTGCGCACGGCCGGCATGCGTGCTGAGCCGCCGGCGAGAAATCGCGGCGGCCTCAGCCGTCGACGTCGGAGCGGGCTTAAGACGAGTCGCAGGTAGCGCAGGGCCGTTGCGTTCGGAGGCGACGCCATCGGCGCGCCGGTTATCGCGCGTTCGGCTTTGCCTCACGCTGGAGGTCACCGAGGAACTCGATCACAGCCGGCGCCACAACGTCTGGGTACTCGGCCTGAGGGTAGTGCCCGGCGCCCGCCACCATCAGCACCTTCCCGCGGAGATGGCCGGCAACCAGCCGCGCCTCGCCGGCTGGATCCGGGAAGTCGGAGTCGCGCTCACCCATCACAACGAGCGCGGGCGTGCGCACCCGGTCGAGCCGTTCGCCGGCAGGCGCGTGCGACGTGTGCGTCGTGGCAACGAAGGCCCGCCAGGCTCCCGGACGCCGTTGCGCACGCCGGATGCGTTCGCGGTGCGCGCGCAGGTCGTCCGGCTTGCGACCTGGATACAGACGCGCGTAGTAGGCGTTCCACGCGGCAGGACCCCACGGCTGCACCAATGCCAGCCGAAACGCGAGCATCGCGCTCTTGCGCACCGGGACCGCACGCACAAAGGGACCGATGAGCACCAGGCCAGCGACCAGCGTGGGCGCCTCGGCGGCCGCCCAGACTGCGGCGCCGGCTCCCATCGAGTTGCCGATCAGCACGGCCGGCCCGCCAAGGTGCTCGACGAGGGCAAGCGCGTCCTGCCCCGCGGCGACGTCGTCGTACGAGGTGAACGTCGTGTCGCTCTCGCCGTGCCCGCGCAGGTCCATGGCGGCGACGCGCCATCCCGCGCCGACGAGACGTGGTGCGAGAAAGCGGTAGACGGAGCGGACGTCGCCCATTCCGGGGATGCATACGACGAGCGGCCCGCTGCCGGTCACGTCGTAGGCGATGCGACCCTCGGGGCGAGCCAAGAATTCGCTCGCGGCGGAAGTGCTCGTATCACTCATGACGGCACCCTATACCCTCGTGCTCGCGCGTGAGGAACGCGGCGTGCCTGGCAGTGCGGTGGACGGGTTGCGTCCCGGTGGGCACGTGCCGCGACGGCGTGACCGTGCTTAAAGACAGGAGGGCGGCTCGCCCGAAGCGGCCGCCCTCATCCCCCGAGCCCCCCTCGGAGCGCGCCCCCCGCGCGCTAGTTCCCCGGAAAGTCGTAGTCGCGCGTCGCCACCACCGGTGGCTCGGCGACCACGCCAGGCAGATGTGTGATCGGCAGCGTCCCCGCTGCCATGGCCGCCGCCAGCACCTCGGCGCCCTGCGGCGGCGTGTACGGCGCGGTGTGGCTCATCACCTCCTGCGGGTACATCGATCGTGCGAGGGCGTCCTCCTCGGCGACCAAGCCGGAGCGCACCAGCCAGCCGAGCGCGGCCTCCAACGTGCACATGCCGTTGCCGGACGACGTCAGCATCACGTTGCGCAGCTGACCGACCTTGTTGTCGCGGATGAGGTTGCGCACCGCTGCGGTGGCGATGAGCACCTCGAACGCGGCCACGCGGCCTCCGCCGACGCGCGGCAGCAGCTCCTGGTGCACGACGGCGATCAGCGTGCCCGCAAGTTGCACGCGGATCTGCTGCTGCTGCGCCGCCGGGAACACGTCGACCAGCCGGTGGATCGCCTGCGCCGCATCGTTGGTGTGGAGCGTGCCGAACACGAGGTGGCCGGTCTCGGCGACGGTGAGCCCGATCGAGATCGACTCCAGGTCGCGCAGCTCGCCGATGAGCACGACGTCCGGGTCTTCGCGCAGCGCGCTGCGCAACGCCGACGCGAACGACGGTGCATCGACGCCGATCTCCCGCTGTTCGATCACCGACCGCTTGTTGTCGTGCAGGTACTCGATGGGATCCTCGAGTGTGATGATGTGCCGCGAGCGCTGCTCGTTGATGTAGTCGATGAGGCTCGCTTGCGTCGTCGACTTGCCCGCGCCGGTGGGACCGCAGAAGAGGATGAGCCCGTGCGGGATGTGTGCCAGGTCACCGACCGACTCCGGCAGCAGCAGCTCGGTGAACGACGGGATGTGTGTGGGGATCGCGCGCAGCGCCACCGACACGGTGCCGCGCTGCCGGAACGCGTTGCCGCGGACGCGGCCGTGCTCGCCCCATTGGAATGAGAAGTCGACCTGGTTCTGGTCGGCGAACGTGATGCGCTGCTGCGGAGCGAGCAGCTCGCGCGAGAGACGATCGGTGTCCTCGGGTGTGAGCCTGGTGTTGCCGTACGGCTCGAGGTCACCATCCACGCGCAGTGCCGGCGGCGCACCCACGCTGAGGATCACGTCCGAACCGCCCCGTTCGAAGAGCGTGTCGAGCAGCTCGCGGAGCGATACCGAGACATCCATCAGGTGATCAATTGAAGCACCGGGTCCACGCGCTGTTGTGATGCACGTGCGCTACCGCGCATGCGGCATGTGCCGGTCGACGAACGAGGCCGGCTGCGGCCCCTCGAGGCGAACGCACGTTCACCTCGTGGGCATCCGGTATTCAACGGATGTGGCAGCCCACATCACCTCCGGATAATGCTGAACGGCGCTGAATGATCCGCGGCCAGCCGCAACGGTTGCGCCGTCCGCGACCTGCGCGGGTGCCGCGGTGGCTGATGCCCGAAGCCGGGCCGGCTCTCCCGAGCCGGCCCACCCCTGATCTTTGGCTACCCGGCGGGCGCGGCCGGGAGGCGGCGCTTGCCGGTGAGCGAGCGCTCCTCCTCGCCATCCGGCCGCAGACCGGCGCGCCCCACCGCGGCGGCCAGCTCGACCCGCGAGTTGATGCCCAGCTTGGCAAATACGTGGGCGAGATGCGTCTCCACCGTGCGTGCCGAGACGCCCAGCTCGCCTCCCACCTGCTTGTTGCTCAATCCACCCGCCACGAGGAGCGCCACAAGCCGCTCCATCTTGGTCAGACGCTCCCAGCGGATCGCGGCAGGTCGTTCGCGCACGCCGCCGGGCCGCTGTCGCGCCTCGTTGCTGGCGCTGAGCTCGGAGGCGCGCCGCTGATGATGGCCGATGAGCTCCGGGCTGCCGTGATCGGCCGCAAGGGCATCGGCGATCTGCCGGTGCAGCTCCGCCCGCACCGTCGCCGGCGTCGTCTCGTAGAGGACCCGGCTGACCAGGCGATGGCGGAAGCTCAGCACGCCCGCGAGCTCGAGCAGCAGGCGCGCCGCCAGCGCCTCGCGGAGGTCGGCGAGAACGTCGATCACCGAGCGCTCGGCCACGGACGCGAGTGTGGCCACGCCGAAGGGTCGCTCGAACACCGCGGCCACGGTGAGCAGGTCCTGGCAGCGCGGGCTGAGCCGCGAGATGCGCGCAAGGATCGCGGGCCGCATCGTGGGCGGCGGAGCGAGCGAGGACGTCTCGATGGTCGCGCCCTCCCAGCGCAGCGCGCGGCCACTCCGCCAGCCGTGCAGGAGCGCGAGCAGCATCGCGGGATTGCCCCCCGCACCCTCGATGCCCTGCTGCGCCCTCGGGCCCGGCGTCGCGCCGAGGAACTCGCTCGCCAGCGTTGCGATGGCGTCACCGGCCAGCCCATCGAGCTCGATCAGCTCGAACGCAGGCCGTCCCTGCTCGAGCAGCTCGTCGATCGGTGCGTTCATCGGCAGCAAGCGTCGCGTCAGCACGACGCCGAGGGGCCGGTCGGCGCAGGCGGCGATCACCGCGGCGAGCGCGGCGGCGGTCCAGCGGTCCGCCCACTGCACGTCCTCGAGGACGAGGGCGACCGGCGCCGCCGACGCCTGCCTCTTCACGAACGCGGCGATACGGCTGATCACGGCGTGGCGCTGCTCCGCGTCGCTGCTGCGCCGCGTGGCCCGGGCGATCAGGCGGCCGATCGCGGACGACTCGCGGTCGCCGGCGCCGCCGTACAGATCGAGGGCGTCGATCAGCGTGCCGAAGGGCCGGTCGCTCTCGAGCTCGCGTGCCCGGGCGGCGTGCACCACGACGCCCTCGTGCCGCGTGCCGGCGAGCGCCTCGGCGACGAGGCGAGACTTGCCGATGCCCTGCTCGCCACTGATCAGCTGCCGCACCGGCCTCCCGGCGGCCACGCTCCGCAGGCCGCGAAGCACGTGCTCCAGCTCCGCGTCGCGGCCGCGAAAGGCGAGCTCAAGCGGGGGAGGCTCGAGGCCGGCGTTCGGCCGGATGCCCTTGACTCGATTGACCCCCACGTGCACGCCCCCAGCTCCACCGCTCCACCCCAGCGGCGCACAGGAATGCTACACGGATCAGGAGAGTTTCAGCCCCGCAGGCGGCGGCACCACGGTCGCACGGTGGCGACCAGCGCCAGCCCGCCGGCCACAAGGCCGAGCGCACCCGCCGCGATGCCCCCGCCCGCCCCGGTGGTGGGCACCGGCACCGTGTTGGCACCGAGCACCGAGGCGCAGATCATCGAGATGGTCGAGCTCGCGTGCGTCGCCGGGGCGTTGGCGGATGTCACGCTTGCGGTGGCGGTGAGGGACCCGCAGGTGGCGGTGGTGGTCCCGCCGGCCACGTGCACCGACGCGGCGCCGCCGGGCCCCATGCTGCCGAACGCACAGCTCAGCGTCTGGCTGCCGGCCGCGCCGGCGACGGCACAGCTGCCCGGTCCCGCGTACGCCGGGGTGACCGCCCAGTGCACCCCGCCCCCCGGCAGCGGAGCAGACAGCGCAACGCTGCCGGCCGTCCCCGCACCCGCGTTGCTGACGCCGAAGGTGAACCCGACGGTGCTGCCGGCGCTGACGGGGCTGGCGTCCGCACTCACCGTGACCGGGTCATCGGGACACGCCACCGCCGCCGTGGCCGTGGCGCTGAGTGGGCTGGTGGTCTGCGACGGGACGGTCACGCGCGCGGTGCCGGCGTAGCTGCCGCAGCTGCTGCCACCGGTCCGGCTCGTGACGTGCACCGTGTAGCTGGCGCCGGGCGCCAGCGAGAAGGCGAGGCAGTCGAGCTCCTGGCCGGGTTGCTGGCCGTCGGTCGCTGAGACCAGACACCGTGTGCCCGTCTGCTGGTCGATGCTCCAGCTGATGCCCGACGCGCCCGTGGTGCCGAGCGGGAGCGGTTCGGCCGCGGTGACACCATCGGCGGACCCGGTGGTCTCACTGGTACCCGAGTTGGCGATCGTGAGCGTGAACCCGATCGGGTCGCCGGCGTTGACGGTTGCCTGGTCCGCCGTGTTGGTCACGCTCACGTCCGAGGCAACCGCCGCGTCCGCGGGCAGCGTCGAGGCGAGGAGCTGGAATCCGAGGACGGCGGGCAGCGCCGCGGCGGCGGCGGCGAGGATGGACGAGCGATGGGTCACGGGGGATGGCCCTCTCTATATGGAAGGGTGCGGGGGGTGGCGCCGATGATGCGGCCTGAACAGAGAGACGCGTCAGAAGCGTTTGACCTTGCGGCCATGGGGCACGTGCATCAGGGCGGGGGAGGGCTCCGAGCCTTCGCCCGTGACGAAGCGGTTGCAGTGAGCGACGCGTTTGCGCTACTCTCGCGTCAGGTGGCCGGGCGGCCACCGGAAGGGAAAGCTTTGGAGGCATCCGGCGGATGAGAGGTGGCGGTATGGAAAGGATGAGAGGGCTCGTGCCCGGGTTGACCGAACGCGGCCGGCGCGTGGCGGTCCGCCTGATCGGTGTGACGGTGGCCACCGGCGGCCTCGCGCTCATGGGGTTCGGCACCATCGGCAGCCCGCTGGCGTCGGGCGGGACGGCCGCGGCGGCCCCGGGCGGCCACAACAACAAAGAGGACGTCTTCCTCGACAACGTCGGACAGCCCTGCTGCCCGGGGCATGAGCAGGATCCCCACCTGACCTGCACCGACATCAACATCTGGGGCGTGAGCATGACTGACCCGTCGGGCACCTACACGATCGACGGCTGGCCGCCGAGCGGCTCCCACGAGCAGGACTACCCGGCGTCCGGCGACGGCGCGTGGACATACGACCAGACCCTGGGCGGCCCGCAGGTGATCTCGGTGATCAACGTCCACACGCTGATCAGCAACGCGATCGCCAACGGCGACACCCCGCAGGGCAACCAGAGCTTCCACTTCAAGCTCCAGCTGCTGCAGGCGCCGCAGAAGCACAAGACGTTCTGGGTCGACTGCCCGACGACGAGCACGACGTCCACCAGCTCCACCACATCCACCACGTCGTCGTCGACGCACCGCACGACCCACACGACCTCGACGGCGGCGAGCTCGACCACATCGTCGACCGCTGCATCGAGCACCTCGTCCTTGGTGCCGCCGGTGAGCACGTCGTCAAGCGTCGGCACCGGCACCTTGGCTGTCAGCACGGCAACCCCCTCGACCGGCGCTGACGCCGAGTTCGGCCTCGGCCTTGGGCTGATGATCGCGGGCGGCGGGCTCGTGGCCGCCGCGGCACGCATGGGTCGCCAGCCGAAGAGCTGATCTCCGGGGGGAGGTAGCGAGAGGGAGGGCGCCGCACCGCCGCGGCGCACTTCTACCGCGCCCTGCGCGGGCGCCTTTTGCGGTCTGATGCACCTGCATCAGGCGCGGCCTCGGCCTGATCGGGCAAAGTGCCGCGTATGAAGCGTTTGAAGCGTTCCAACCGCAGTGCGGGTCCCCTCACCACGAAATTCGCCGCGCGCGCCGTTGGGTCGCTCGTCGGCGCCGCCGGCTTGACGCTGATGGGGGCCGGCACGCTCGGCAGCCCCACCGGCGTCTTCGCGGACAACGGAGGCGGTACGCAGACCATCACCGCCATCACCGAGCAGTGTGCCGGCGCCGTCACCGGCGGCGTCCTGAGCGTGAGCAACGCGGTGGCCGGCGACATCGCCGTCCTCGAGGTCTACGCCCACAAGCCGGGCAGCAGCGTGTTCGAGCCGACCGGGGCCACCACCATCGTGACGATGGTGAGCGGCCAGTCCGACTACAACTACACGATCTCGGGCGTGCCGTCGCAGTTCCAGGACGGGACCGTCACCGGCGACACCGGCGACGCCGCCGATCCTGACGCAGCCGGGGACGATTACAACACCTGGCGCGTCCAGGTGCTCAGCGTGACCGGAATCTTCGATGGCACGACTACGAAGACGGTTTCGTACGACTGCACCGGCTCGACCACGACCACGACCACCACGACGGACGCGACGACCACGAGCCAGACCTCGAGTCACACGACGACGTCGACCGACTCCAGCACCTCCAGCACGACCACGAGCTCGACCTCCAGCAGCTCGTCGAGCCACAGCACCACGAGCTCGTCCACGTCGCAGACGACGTCCTCGCAGCCGACGACCAGCAGCACGTCGAGCACGACGCACACGACGAGCCACACGGATCCGAGCACTGAGACCACCTCGCACACCTCGAACACGACATCCAGCGCAACATCGACTGGCAGCTCCTCGACGAGCTCGACGCCGCCTTCGACCACGACGTCGTCGGGCAATACGAGCTCGACCACTCCCTCTGCCGGCGTCCTCGGTGCAAGCACCGGCACCCCCTCGACCGGCGCCGACGTTGAGTTCGGCCTCGGCGTGGCGCTTGCCCTCGGCGGTGGCGGTCTGATGATCGTCGCCAGCCGCTTCGGACGCCGCAAGCGCAACTAACCCGACAAGGCAAGAGGCCGTCGCCGGCGCGACGGCCTCTTTTTTTGCGTCAAAACAGCGCGTCTTTTGGCATCAGACCGCGCGTGCGTCCCCGCCGTTGTCTGCGTAACAACGCCGGCCCGCGTTGCGTTAGGATGCGCGTGGCCGCTGATGGTCAGACGATGAGACAAACGATCAGATGACGCGCGAGAGGAGGGAGCGCCGATAATGGGACGCGCTCTGAAGCGTTTGCGTGATATGGCACGGTTGGCCGACATGCGCATCCCGCGCCGTCTGCGAGAGCGCGGGGTTCGACTTGGAGATATTCGAGTCCCGCGCCAGCTCAAAACCACGACGGGCGTTCGGCTGGCCGGCGCCGCACTCAGCACAGCCGGCCTCGCGTTCATCGGGTTCGGCACGCTCGGCGCGGCGACGGTCATCGGCCCGATCGCCCTGACCGCCAGCGGCGACGTCTTCGTGGACACGGTGAATCCGCCGAACAACAACGGAAACGAGCACGACCCGCACCTGCCGTGCGAGAACATCGACGTCTTCGGCGACAAACTCAGCACGACGTCTGGCACGTTCACCGTCAACGGCATTCCTCCGTCGGCTAAACCCGAGCACCAGGACTTCCCGGCCACCGGCACGGCACCCTGGAGTGGGAACACGTCGGGCGGAGCCACGTTGATCGCCACGATCCCGGTGGCCACACTGATCAGCAACGCGAACACCAACGGCGATACGCCACAGCCCAATCAGGGTCTCCATTTCAAGCTGTACGTCACTGACGGGACGTCGACCAAGACCAAGACCTTCTGGGTCGATTGCAGCGCGCAGGTCACTAGCACGCAGACGGTCACAAAGACGGTGTCCGGACCGACATCGACGACGACGACGACCATCTCCGGGCCGACCACGACGACGACCACAACGGCAGCCGGGACGACGACGACAACGACCGCACCGGGGTCAACGACGACAACAACCGCCCCGGCGACAACGACGACGGTCACGAACGCCACCACGGTCACGGCAACGGTGACAACCACCGTACCGGTCACCGTCACCGAGACGACGGCAACCGTCTCGGTGGGCACCGTCACGCGCACGGTGACAGTCCCTGAGACCGTGACCAGGACGGTGACCACCGCGAGCAACGGCACCGCCACGAGGACGGTCACGCACTCCACCACGGTGGCGGCGCCGACCACGAAGACGCAGACGAAGACCGTGACCACCGGCTCGCCAGGCTCGTCCTCATCCTCGCCGTCGAGCTCGACGAGCACGTCGTCGTCGACATCGAGCACCAGAGCCGGCGTTCAGGGCGCATCCACATCCACCCCCGCGACGGGCGCCGACCTCGAGTTCGGCGGCGGCCTCGTCCTTCTGGTGGCCGGCAGCGGCCTGGTGGCGTTCGCGCGGCGGATCACCGGCCACAAGGACGACTGATCCGGCCTAGCCGACACGCGTCGTCAGGCGGGCGGGCGGGCTACCCCCTGCTGCTGCACGTTGCGCCAGATCTGGACACCCTCGACGTTCTGCGGTCTGCGTCCGAGCAGGTCGGTGAAGAACGCGATCATCTGCGCGCGGTTGTCCATGGGTCCGACGATGACGTCCTGAATCTGGAGCCGTTGCAGGTCGCCGGCGACGGCCTCACGCTCCTGCCCGCGCGCCACCACGACGATCCCCTGATCCTGGATGGTCTCCATGATCGAGCTCAGGCTGTTCGCCGGTGGTCCGTACATCGGCGTGCCGTCTGGCGCGGGAATGTATGCGTACGCCTCGGGCATGCGGACGCCGCCGCCCGCCGTCGCCGCCCAGAGCATTGGTGACGCCCCCGCGCCGTCGCGGAAGAAGGGGGCGATCAGCACGGCTGCCGAGTCCGGGATCCCCTGCTGCGACCAGTTGACGAAGAACTGCGGCGTATCGACCGGCCAGCTGCCCAGCGTTGCGGGGATGACGGCCGCGAGCGACACCGCGATCGTCACCAGCGCCGCGACCGAGCGACGCCACGAAGCCGAGCGCACCGCGATGTCGACGGCGACGCCGATCAGCACGGCGATGCCTGTCCACATGTACAGCGACAGCCGTGCCGGCAGCACGTTCTCCACCAGCGGCAGGTGCGCGAGCGGCCACCAGGGCAGCGGCCACCCCGTCGACTGACCGCCGATGTGGAGATGCGGCCCGAACGAGAACACCAGTGCGGCGCCGGCGACGATCGCGGCAACGCGCACTCTCACGTCCCGCCAGTGCGTCGCGACGAACGCGACCAGCACGATCAGGAGCGGCAGCCCGATGTACGCGGTGGCCTCACCGTCGAGGCCGCTGAAGTGCGTCGAGATCGCGGTCGCGGCAGCCGGCGCCACGCGCTGGTACTGCGTCGGCAGAACCAGGTTCAGCAGATCCGTCGAGAAGCTGTCCGTGTTCTGCAGGGCGCCGTGCACGCCCTGGGGTCCCAGGAACTGCACCCACAGCGGCCACGCGGCCAGCACGGCGAACACCAGCACCGCGGCACCCAGCGCTTCCACCGCGGGCATCACCAGCCGCCGCACGGTGTACCAGCGCCCCCAGCCAAGCGCGACCAGCCCGATCACGATGAAGAGCGCCGATGTGAGCAGGACCTCTTCGAAGATGAGGAGCTGCAGTGCCGCCAGCGCTCCGAGCATCACGCCGAGAACCCATGGTGCGCGGCGGCGCCTGATGAACAGGCTGTCGAGCACGAGGAGCATCAGCGGCAGCACCACGGTGAACGCCACCTGCAGGTGCAGGCCCGTCTGCTGCGCCTCGTACGGCGAGAACGCGTACACCGCGCCGGCAACCAGGGGACCGGCGATGCCGCTGGTGTGGCGGCGCACCACGAAGTACATGAACCAGCCGCCGAGCGCCATGGCCGCGGAGATCAGGACGTTGTACGCGATAACCGGGCCGAACAGCAGCGTGACCGGCGACACGATGATGCCGACTCCCACGAACGCGGTGTTCCACATCAGGTTGACCCCGTCGGGCGCGTTGAGCTGGTAGGTGACGAACGGGTTGATGTGGTGCGCGAGCGCGTACGGAGCCCAGCGGATGAACCAGATCGTCTGCTGCGGATCGCAGCAGCCGCCGGGCCACGTGGTCGCTGGAGAGTGCCACGACGCCCCGGTCAGCAGGAACGCGCCGGCGCCGTAGAGCACGATCGCCCACATTGCCGGTGCAGTTGCGACGCCCACGGCGGAGCGCCGCGCGGTGCGCGGCGCCGCGCGCGCCAGGGGCACGACAGCGGCGACGGCGCCGCGCGATCCCGATGTGACCGCGCCGGTGGCTCCGCGCACCCGGCGCGCCCCCGCGCCCACGACTCCGCCGGTCGTCCATGCGACGCGCGCGATCAGCAGCCGCGGACTCTGCATGCGCTCAGCTCCCGGTCCAGGTGCGGAAGGGATACAGCGCCTGGAACCAGTACCCGAGGATGCACACGTAGCCGATCACGGCCGCCAGCGGCAGCCATCGACGCGAGAACAATTGCGCCACTGCGAGGAACACGCCCGGCAGCACGATGACCATGTAGTACAGGTAGGAGGTGCGGTTGCCATATGTCCCCAGCGGCGCCGCACCGACGACGAAGGGCATGAACGTCCCCAGCAGCCACGCCACGATGAGCGCCGAGACCACGTCGCGCTGCACCCACATGTTGCGCATGGCCAGCGCCAGACCGGGCAGCGCCAGGAAGATGATCGCCGGGTTCATCTCCCCCATGAACGCGATGACCGGATAGGTGGCGAGGGTCTGCCCGTTGGACGTGACCGTGGTGCTCACGGTGTAGTAGTTGATCGGCGCCTGGTTGAGCAGCCACTGCCAGGGGTAGCTGGCGATCCCCGTGGGGCCCGTGGGGTTGGTCAGCTTGCCCGCGTAGCAGAGCATGAAGTTGGTGTGCTCGATCGGATTGTGGAAGCCGGCGGGTGCGGTGGCGCACGTCCCGGGACCGCCGATCGGGGATGCGATCAGGTCGAGGACGTACAGCACCGCGAGGTACGTGATGACGCTGACGGCGCCGAACTTCAGCAGCGAAACGATGCGGTCGCGCGCGAGGCGCAGCCGTCGTCGAGTCTCATCCGGAGAGCGCAGCGCCACCGCCGCAATCTCGATGAGCAGGATGACGAAGTACAGGTTGAGCGCCTCGAGCTTCGTGCACAGCGCGATCCCCATCACGATGCCGGCGAGCAGGTACTGCTTGCGCAGATAGAGCGCGACACTCGCCATCATGAAGGTGACGGTGAAGATGTCGAGCAGCGCGATCCGGCCCGACACCATCATCAGGTTGTCGACGGCGAACAATGATGCCGCGCCGAGTGCCAGCCACCTGTTTCCCTTGGCCGATCTCACCAGCCAGTACATCGCGAGCAGCCCGAGGCTGCCGAATATCACGGGAAAGATGCGCCAGCCCCAGGCGTTGTCGCCGAACATCTTGATCGAGGCGGCGATCAGCAGCTTGACCAGCGGCGGATGCTCGGCGTTGGGGTCGTGGAAGAGCGCCGCGTCCGTGTACGAGCCGGTGGGATGGATGCCGAGGATGACGCGAGCCGCGTTGACGTAGTACTGCTCGTCGAAGATCAGTGCCGAATGCCCGCCGCTGTCGGTGGGCCTGTTGAGCATCCAGAGGCGGGCGCCGAGTGAGAACAGGCTCAAGAGCACCAAGAGCACCATCGGTGCGCGCTCGTGCCGGCGCCGCGCCCACAGCCAGCGGAAGGGGAACGCGACCCGCCGTGCCGGACCACGCAGCGGTTCGGGAAGCGTGCGCGGCAAGCGGAAGCTGTTCATGCCAAACCGCGCAGGATGGTACACGCGATCGCTCGCCTGCTCACCCAGAACCAGTACACCGCGGCGGGCGACGACGCCGTCACGAACGGGGTACAGCGTGCGCGCAAAGCTGTCCGCGGGACAGCCTAGCCGCCGCCGGGGCGCAGGCTGTTCGCCAGCGCTTCCAGCTGTTCCCGCGTCCCCATGGCGACGACCACATCGTCGGCGCGAAGTGCGTGGCTGTCGGGCGGCCCGACGTGCACCGCGCCGTCCGCCGAGCGCACCGCGAGCAGCGTCGCGGCCGAACGGCGCAGCGTCGCGGCGGTGAGGCGGTCGCCGGCGTCGGCCGGAACCACCAGCTCCTCGATGGTCGTGGTGGCGCCACCGGCGACGATGTCGAGCACGTCGACCACTGCCGGCTGCATCGCCAGCGCGGCCATGCGGATGCCGCTCGTGGTGTACGGGCTGACGACGCGGTTGGCGCCGGCGCGCTCCAGCTTGGCGACCGAGTCCGGATACGAGCTGCGCGCCACGATGAACAGCTTCGGGTTCAGCGAGCGCGCGGTGAGCACGATGTAGACGTTGCGCTCGTCGCTGTCCACGGCGCTCACCAGCGCCCGCGCCCGCTCGATGCGCGCCTCGTGCAGCACCTCGTCGCTGGCCGCATCCCCGACGACGTGCGGCTCACGGTTGTGGCGCACATCCTCCAGCGGATCCGGGTTCATCTCGATGACGACATACGGCACACCTTTGTCACGGATCTCGCTGACCACGCGCGTGCCGGTGCGCCCGTAGCCGCAGACGATGATGTGATCCCGCAGGCGGTCGAGCTGTTGTTCCAAGTGCCGAGTCCTCCAGTACTGGCGCCAGCGACCGCTGCCCAGCGCCTCGACGATAACCCCGAACGTGTAGAGGAAGCCGCTGACGCCGAAGACGACCAGCGTGATGGTGAAGATCTCTCCCGGGCCGTCGAGCGCGTGCACCTGCAGTCCGACGGTCGTGATCACCGTGATCGTGGTGAACGCCGCCTCGAGCAGCGTGTAGTGCTCGATGAGCATGTAGCCGGCGGTGCCGTAGATGATCACGGCGATCAGCGCGACGACGACGATGATGAGCCCGCGGAAGACGCGCCGCGGGTTCGGATGGACCACGGTCAGGAGGCCGCCGCGGGCGACCGGGCGGCGTCCGCCGTGGCGCGGGCCAGCATCAGCGAGCCGATCGTCGCCGGAATCAGCGTGAGACAGCCGGCGGCGACCAGCGCGGCGCCGACGCCGGGGGTGATGCGCCCGCTGGAGAGCCCGAGGCTGGCCGCGGCGGCGGGCAGCCCGAGCTGCGCGGTTGCTGCCAACCCTGTCGGCAGCCGGTACTGCCGGGCGCGAAGCGTCGCCGCGAGCAGGTGGGCCAGCATCGCCGCCACCGTCAGCGCCAGCGCCAGGAGGATGCGCGAGGGATCGCTCACCAGCGCACGAAGGTTGATCTGCGCGCCGAGCAGCACGAAGAACAGCGGCACGAAGAACCCCTCGGCGATGCCGGTGAGCTGGAGCACGAGCCGCCCGGGCTCGCGCAGCCGCACCAGCACCATGCCGGCGAGAAACCCTGCGATCAACGAGCTGGCACCGGTGCGCTCGGCGATCGCCGACAGGCCCAGGACGAGCACGACGGACAGACGCACCTGCCACGCCCAGCCGCGCCCGAGTGACCAGGTGCGCATGTTCTGCGACGCCGTGGTCCTGTGCAGCCGTTCGGCGCCGGCGAGCGCGACCACCGCCGCGGCCACCAGCGCCGCGTCTCCCGCGATGGCGAGGCCGATGTGCCCGGGTCCGGTGAGCGTCAGCGGCATCAGCAGGACGGTGAGGGAGTCGGCCACCGCGATCCACGCGATGAGAAACGAGATGCTCGGGCCCTGCAGGCGGCGTTCGGTGATGATCGGGAACGCGATCGCCGCCGAGCTGCCGGTGATCAGCACGGCGAGCAGCGGGAAGTTGCCCACCGACAGCGCGCGGTCGACCACGAACGCCAGTGGCACCGCGGCCACGGCGACGACGAGGAGCGTGCTCACACCGCGGCTGAAACCGCTGCGGATCTGCGGTGAGCCGATGTCGACCTGAGTACCGGCGGTGAACATCAGCATGGCGAAGCCGATGGCGCTGAACGATGGCAGCGGTTGTGTGGTGGGGTCGATCACCTGGAGGCCAGTGCGGCCGAGGATCGCGCCGCCGATGAGCTCGCCGACCACGACGGGCACGAGCCCGCGGCGGCCGTAGCCCAGCAGCGGGCCGGCGAGCGCCGCCAGCATGAGGATCGTGAGCAGCGCGAACATGCCGGGATCATGACGGGTGCGGCAGGAACGCGATAGGGTCCGTACACGTGCCCAAAGCACCCGAGGCTGCGGTGCTGCAGCCGTTCCCGGAAGCGACCACGCAGTTCGAGAGCTGGCTGCGCAGCCGCATCACGGTTCGCGAGCACGACCTCGAGTTCAAGCACGAGCAGATGGCCACCGGCCCCTTTCCGTTCATGCGGGCCACCTTCTACCGCTGGATGCAGCTCTGGCCGGTGCTCTGCCCGGAGCTGGCGGCGGCGCCGAACCTGCTCGCGGTCGGCGACCTGCACGCGGACAACTTCGGCACCTGGCGCGACCAGGAGGGGCGCCTGGTATGGGGCGTCAACGACTTCGACGAGGCGTACCCGCTCTCGTACGCCAACGACCTGGTGCGGCTGGCGGTCAGCGTCCGCCTCGCCATCGCCATCGACCGGCTGCGCATCACCCCGCGCCGCGCCTGCGAGGCGATCCTCGACGGCTACCGCCGTGGTCTCGACGCCGGCGGGGCGCCCTTCGTCCTCGCCGAGCACCACCCGGTGCTGCGCCGCGAGGCAGCCGGCGTCCTGCGTGACCCGGTGCGCTTCTGGCAGCGGCTCGACGCGCAGCCCGAGGACCGCACGCCGCCCGCGAAGCTGGTGCGACTGCTGAACGCGGCGCTGCCAGGTGACGTGCAGCCGAGGTTCGTCGATCGCACAGCGGGCCTGGGCAGCCTGGGGCACGTGCGGGTGGTGGCCATCGGCTCATACGCCGGTGCGCTGATCGCGCGTGAAGCCAAGGCGCTGGCGCCCTCAGCCTGCCTGTGGGCGGCGGGTGCGCCGGCCGCCGGCCCGAACCACTACGCGACGATCGTCCGGCGTGCCGTCCGCTGTCCGGACCCCTTCCTGCAGCTCCGCGAGGGTTGGGTGCTGCGCCGCCTGGCGCCCGACTGCAGCCGCATCGAGGCCACCACAGTGCAGACGGTGCCCGAGCAGCTCGAGCTGGCGAAAGCCATGGGGGCGGAGACGGCCAACATCCACCTGGGCGCTGCCCTGGCACGGATCGAGGATGTGCGGCGCGACCTCGCCGCCCGCCCCGTGGACTGGCTGCGCCTGGCGTCGAAGGCGATGACGCGTGCGACCGTGGCCGACTACGACTCCTGGCTGCGCTGGCGCGGTCAGGCGCCGGCGGCGCGCTAAGCGGGAGCCGCCTCCCGCCGGTGTCCCCCGGCGAGCTGCTGCAGCAGCTCGGGTTCGATCTCGTTGCCGTCGATGGCTGCGACGCGGCACTTGGTCACGGCGAACAGCGTCGCGGTGCGCCGGCCACCCTCGAGCAGCGCGCGTTCGCCGAGCACCGCCCCCGGGCCCACATGCGCCAGCATCTTCCCGTCGACGTCCACACCGACCACGCCATCGAGGATCAGGTACAGGTCCTTGCCCTCGTCGCCCTGCTGCACGAGCACGTGCTGCTCGGCAACGGTGGTGATCCGCGGCTTGGTGCCGCCCCGCATGATGTGCGTTGAGAGCTCGCGCTCGAGCGCCGTCTCCACCTCGGTGACCAGGGCGGGCGAGTCCTCGTCGCCCCATGGCGTGTGGCTGCCGAACGCGTGCTGCATCCACTGCTGGAAGTCGACGAGGCCCGACTTGTGCTTCAGGTCGCCCCTGTCGTCATAGATCCAGTGACGCGGGAACGCGCTCGCGCCGATGAGGTTGTGCGACGACGATCCGTCGGCGTAGATGGTGAGCGCCAGCGTCGTCCACGCCAGCGGCGCCGAGATCTGGATGAACGGCGGCCGGCTCACGCGGCGGGGCGCCGGTGCGCCCGTGCGCCCGCCGGCGGTCTGCACGAAGCGGACGAATCCCTCGCCCACCTCGGGCTGCTGCTGGCGGTCCGGGAGTGGGACTGCGGCGAGCGTCATGCTCTTGCCGCCGAGGCGCAGCGTGGTCGAGCCGATGCAGCCGCCGCCGGTATACCCGTAATCGACCACGCGCCCCGCGTCGACCTCGATCCAGGCGCACAGCTCGTTGGCGAAGCGAAAGCGGTCGGCCACCCGCAGCGCCTCGAGGTCGTCGATGTGGTCCGGCGGTGGCGCGTCGTAGTGGCTGACGCCGGTCTCGAACGGCAGCTTGAAGGCGCCCTGCACGGCCTCCGATGGGATCCACGAGATGGATGTGACCGACGACTCGATACGCATTGCTTCTGTACCTCCGAGCGGATGCTGCGCCGCGCCTGGGGGCGTGTCGATGGTGGTGGCCGCCACGTGTGGCGGGGGTGCTCACCGCACCGTAGCCGGGTGGCAGCTACCGTGTCCTGTAGTACCTGCCTCATTTGACCGAGCCACGATCGTGCTTACGATTGGCCGCATGCCGGGGGAGGTCACCATCAGGGTCGTCCTGGCGGACGACAACCTCATCGTTCGCGAGGGGGTGCGCGCGCTGCTGCTGACCGCCGGCGACCTCGACGTGGTGGGCGTGGCCGGCGACTACGACGAGCTCGTCGCCGTTGCCGGCGCCGAGCAGCCGCAGGTCGTGGTCACCGACATCCGCATGCCACCGAGCTTCACCGACGAGGGCATCAAGGCGGCGCGGCTGGTGCGCAAACAGCATCCCGGCACCGGCGTGGTCATCCTCTCGCAGTACGACGAGCCCGAGTACGCCATCTCGCTGCTGGGCGAGGGCGCGGCCGGGTACGCGTACCTGCTCAAGGATCGCGTCGCGGAGGGAGACCAGCTTGCCCGCGCGGTGCGCGAGGTGAGCACCGGCGGATCGATGCTCGACCCGCGCATCGTCGACGCGCTCACCAAGCCCGTCAGTGCCGGCGGCGGCCTGGACGATGGGGAGGAGCGCCTGCTGCGCATGGTCGCCGAGGGCAAACCGATGAAGGCGATCGCGGTGACGCTGCATTCGACCCCGGAGGCGGTGTCGGACGACGTCGAGCAGCTGTTCCTCAAACTCGCGCAGGCCGCGAGTGCCGGGATGCAGGGCGCGATCGAGCGGTTGAAACTCCTGCACAAGGCGATCGTCGACCGCGAGGAGCAGGGCGAGAGCCTCAGCCGGATGCTGCCCGGCGGCATCGCCGAGAAGCTTCGCGAGCAGGGCGTGAAGCCCGGTGTCACGGAGCGTCTCACGGTCACCGTGCTGATCTCCGACATCCGCAGCTACTCGTCGATCGCCGAGGTGTCGGACCCGACGGTGCTCGCCGGCCAGCTCAACGAGCATCGCGCTGCGATGAACGGCGCCGTGCTGGCGGAGGGCGGGACGGTGATGCAGTTCGTGGGTGACTCCGTCATGGCGGTATTCGGCGCACCGTTCGCGCAGGTCGATCACGCGGAGCGCTCCGTGCGCGCGGCGACAGCGATGCACGCGCGCCAGGCGGAGCTGAACGCACGCTGGGATGCGGCGGGACTGCCGGTGTTTCATCTCGGTATCGGCATCTCCACCGGCGATGTCGCCGCGGCGCTGCTCGGCAGCCAGGAGCGGCTGGAGTACAGCGTCGTCGGCGACGCCGTGAACCTGGCGCAGAGGCTGCAGCAGTGGGCCGAGGGCGGCCAGACGGTGCTGAGCGATCCAACGTATGCGCTACTCGGCGAACCACCGCCAGCAGAGCGCCTCGAGCCGGCGCTCGTCAAAGGTCGGCAGACGCCGGTGGGCGCGCATCGCTTCGGAGGCTGAGCCGGCGATGACAGCGCTGGAGGGCCGCACAGAAGGGGCGCACCGCGGGGCGGAGGCCGCCGCCATCGCCGGGGCGCTCCTCACCGCAGCGGTCATGGCCGCTGCCTGGTACCTCGCCGCCCTGAACGGCAACATCGTCTCGCAGCTCGCCAACAACCCGGGACCCGACCTCATCGTGCCGATCGGCGTCACCACGGTCGGCGCGGTGCTCGTCGCGCGGCGGCCCCGCAACATCGTCGGCTGGCTGTTCCTCGCCTCCGGAGTGATCGTCGCCGTCCGCTGCCTCGCCGAGGAGTACACGGTTCGCGGGTTGCTGACCTCCGCCACGCTGCCGGGGCTCGAGTGGTCGTCGTGGCTGTCCAACTGGTTGATCGGCCTGATCTTTCCCACGGGAACATTCCTCTTCGCGCTGCTGCTCTTTCCCAACGGTCATCTGCTGAGCCGCCGATGGCGCCCGCTGGCGTGGGCGGCGGTAGCCCTCGCGGCGTTCTCGATCTTCCTGTACATGGTTGATCCGAATGAGTCGCGGCTGGTGTCCAGCGCACCGGAGCCCGCCAACCCGCTGGCCATCAAGGGGCTGCCGCTCTCCGCCGAGAACGCATCATGGTTGTGGCCGCTCGGGATGCTGCTGCTGGTGACGGCCACCGTGTCCCTGGTGATCCGCTATCGCCGCGCCGGCGGAGAGGAACGTCAGCAGCTGAAGTGGTTCGCGTTCGCAGCGGTGACCACCATCGTCTTCGTCGCCGCGGCGTTTCTTCTCACCATCGTGCTGCCGCAGTCGGTTGCGGATCTCGAGTTCAACATCGTGATCATCGGCGGCATCGGTATCGCCATTCCGATCGCGCTCGGCGTGGCCATCCTCAAGTACCGCCTGTACGGAATCGACCTCGTCATCAGTCGCACGCTGGTGTACGGCACCCTCGCCGTGCTCATCACGGGAATCTACGTCGGGATCGCCGTCGGCATCGGGGAGCTCGTCGGCAGCGGCGGCAAGCCCAACCTCGGCCTCTCCATCCTGGCCACGGCGATCGTCGCGGCGGGCTTCCAGCCCGCACGCGCCGCGTTGCAGCGCGTGGCCACGCGGCTGGTGTACGGGAATCGCGCCTCACCCTACCAGGTCCTCAGTGAGTTCTCGTCACAGGTGGCGGGATCGTACGCACCGGACGAGGTGCTGCCACGCATGGCTCGCCTGCTGCTTCAGGGGACCACGGCCGAGAGTGCCACCGTATGGCTGCGCGCCGGCGACGCGTTGCGGCCGGCGGCACGCTGGCCGGTTGCGCCGGGCAACGGAACCGCAAGCCTTGCCACGAGTGGTGACGCGGTTCCGCCGATCCCTGGTGCCACGCGTGCCGTCGAGGTGCGCCACCAGGGCGAGCTGCTCGGAGCATTGAGCGTGACCAAGCGGCGCAACGACTCGCTGACGCCGGTGGAGGACAAGCTGCTCGACGACCTCGGTCACCAGGCGGGTCTGGTGCTGCGGAACGTGCGCCTCACCGCGGATCTGCAGCGCCGGCTCGAGGAGCTGCGTGCATCGCGCCAGCGATTGGTCTCCGCTCAGGACGCCGAACGACGACGTCTCGAACGCAATCTCCACGACGGCGCGCAACAGCATCTGGTCGCGTTGAAGGTGAAGCTGGGGCTCGCCCAGATGCTCGCAGTCAAGGACCCAGAGAAGGCGAACGCGACGCTCGAACAGCTGAAATCCGACACGGACGAGGCCCTGGAAACGCTGCGCGACCTCGCCCGCGGCATCTACCCGCCGCTGCTCGCGGACAAGGGGTTACCCACTGCGCTCGAGGCGCAGGCCCGTCGCGCCGCGGTGGAAGTGTCAGTCGACGCCGATGGAGTCGGCCGCTACCCGCAGGAGGTGGAGGCGACCGTGTACTTCTGCGTGCTCGAGGCGCTGCAGAACGTGCAGAAGTACGCGCAGGCCACGCACGTGGTGGTGAGGCTCCGCGAGTCCGACGGCGCGCTGACCTTCGCCGTCGAGGACGACGGCGCCGGCTTCGACGTCGAGCGCGCGACGCGTGGCTCGGGGCTGACGAACATGGCCGACCGCATCGACTCGCTCGAAGGCTCGCTCCGTGTGACCTCGGCTGCCGGCCGCGGCACCACGGTCGCGGCGACCATCCCGGTCGCGAGTCTGGCGGCATGAGGCAGCGCGCCGCGGCGCCGTCTCGGGCGCGGGCGGCCCTGGGGATCGCCGCCGCGCTGGTCGCCATGACGCTGGCGCTGACGGCGCTGGCCTGGTATCTCGCGTCCCTGAACAACGACCTCAACGTGATCACGAGCCAGTTCGGTCCCGATCTCATCATCGGGTTCGGGCTCCTTCCGGTGGCGCTGCTCATCATCACGCGCCGCCGAGACAACGTGATCGGCTGGTTGTTCCTGACCGGTTCGTTCGTCGGCTCGCTGCATGCCGCCAGCGGCGAGTACGCCATTCGCGGCCTGCTCTCGCACCCTGCGCTTCCCGCCACCGCGTGGGCCGCATGGGTATCGGGCTGGATCATCGATCTCGTCTTCCCGACGGGCATCGTGCTGTTCATCGTCCTGCTGTTTCCGAGCGGCCGGCTCGTCAGCCGTCGCTGGCGTTCCCTCGCCGTGGGCGCGCTGCTGTGGACGGCGCTTCTTCTGTTCATCACGCTCCCCTCCGACTATCCGATCATGATCGCTCCCGGGCTGCCGGCGATTGCGAGCCCGGTGCAGATCCACGGGTTGTCGCAGACGTTCTTCGGCGGGCTGTGGGTCGCGTGGCCGGCAGGCATTCTTCTGCTACTCAACGCCGGTGCCGGCATCGTCGTGCGCTACCGTCGCTCCAGCGGTGAGGAGCGGCAGCAGGTCAAGTGGTTCGCGTACGCCATCGCGATCACGCTGGTCGCGTACGCCGCGACGATCCCGTTCGGTCTGGCGTCGACGTACAACTCGTGGATCTCGAACCTCGTGCTCGAAGCGGGGTTCGGTGTGGCACTGCCCGTCGCGTGCGCGATC
>DASUWI010000076.1:0-14555 GCA_036378495.1 Candidatus Dormiibacterota bacterium | reverse complement strand
GGGCCGGCGGTGCGCAGGCGGCTCGACCACTGGACGCCGCCCGCCGAGCACTCGCTCAGCGGCCGCGTTATCGCCATCACCGGCGCCACATCGGGTATCGGCCGCGAGGCTGCGCGGCAGTGCGCGGCGGCCGGCGCCGAGCTGGTGCTGCTCAACCGCAACGCGCGCCGTGCCGAGGCCGTCGCGGCAGCGCTGCGGAACGCCGGCGCAGCCGCGGTCACGCCCGTCGAGTGCGACCTCGCAGACCTGGAATCCGTCGGCCGTGCGGCTCGCACGCTCGAGGCATTGCCGGCGCTGCACGGACTGATCCACAACGGTGGCGCCATGGCGCAGCGGCTGGAGCTGACTCCCCAGGGGCTGGAGACGACGGCGGCGGTGCACGTGGTCGCCCCGTTCGTGCTCACGACGCTGTGCGCGCGCCGCCTTCGCGACGCATCGGCACGCATCATTGTGGTGACCTCCGGCGGGATGTACGCGGTGCCGCTGGACGTGGAGGCGCTGCGCCGCCCGCGGGAGCCCTTCGACGGCGTGCGCGCCTACGCGCTGGCCAAGCGGGCCCAGGTGTCGCTGGTGGAGCAGTGCGGCCCCGCGCTGCGCGAATGCGGCGTGCCGCTGGTGGCGATGCATCCCGGCTGGGTCGACACGCCCGGCCTGCGCACGTCGCTGCCCCGCTTCCGCCGCATCATGGCGCCGCTGCTGCGCAGCCCCGCCGAGGGCGCCGCGGCGATCGCCTGGCTGCTCACGGCACCCGCAGACACGCTGGGACGCGGCGCGCTCTGGCTGGACCGCCGGCCGCGCTCCGCGCACCGCAGCGCACGGACCCGGCGGTCGGACACACCGCAGGCGCGCGCGCAGCTCGTGCGGTTCTGCCGCTACGCGTCGGGCCTCACGCCCGCGCAGCTCAGGGTCTGGAACTGAGCCACCGTGATCCGCGCGGCCCCCGGGTCGCGTACCTGAGGGCATGGGGCCAGCGGGACCGACGCTTCACGCACCGCTCAGCGCCACACGGGGGGTCGTATGCGCATAGCCATCATCGGTGCGGGTGTGTCCGGGCTCGTCGCCGCGCACGTGCTGAAGCGCGCATACGACGTGACGGTGTTCGACGCCCGTGCCAAGGCGGGCGGGCACGCGAACACCGTCCGCATCGACACGCCGTACGAGACGCACCACGTGGACACGGGTTTCATCGTCTACAACGAGCCCAACTACCCGAACTTCACGCGTCTGCTGGCCGCCCTCGGCGTGGCCACGCAGCCGAGCACGATGACGTTCAGCGTGCACGACGCCATGGGCCGCTTCGAGTACAGCACCACGCTGCCGCGCGGGCTCTACGCCACCTCATCGCACCTGTTGCGTCCCTCGTTCCAGCGCATGCTCGCCGACTACCTGCGCTTCCGCCACGCCGCACATCGCTTCCTGCGTGACGCGCGCTCGGGCGATGTTCGCGCCATGTCGGACTTCATCGAGGAGTCGCGGTTCTCGCGAATGTTCGTGGAGCGTCTGCTGGTCCCGCTCGGGGCGTCGATCTGGTCCGCGGACCGGACGCGCTTTCTCGACTTCCCGGCGCGGTATGTGCTCGCGTTCTTCAACAACCACGGCCTGATCAACACCCGGGGGCGGCCGCGGTGGCGAACGGTGAGCGGCGGCTCGGATCGCTACGTGGAGGCGATGGTGCGTCAGCTCGGTGATCGCATGCGCGTGCAGCAGCCCGTGGAGCGCGTGAAGCGTCGCGAACACGACGTGGTGGTGCGCCTGCGCGGCGGCCACGAGATGGAGTTCGATCGCGTCGTGATGGCGACGCACAGCGACCAGACGCTGCGCCTCCTCGCCGACACCAGCCCGCAGGAGCGGCACATCCTCGCAGCCTTCCCGTATCAGATCAACGAGACCGTGCTGCACACGGACCGGCGTCTGCTGCCGCGCCGCCGCGCTGCCTGGGCGGCATGGAACTACCATCTGCCGGTCGATCCCGAGCAGACCACGTCGGTGACCTACCACATGAACAGGCTGCAGTCACTGCGGGCCGAGCGCGAGTTCTGTGTGACGACCAACCCGGGACCGGAGCTGGACGAGTCGCTCGTGATCAGGCGAGTGCGCTACGAGCATCCGCTGTACACCGCGGCGTCGTCGCTGGCGCAGCAGCAGCGCCACACGATCAATGGCGTGAACCGCACGTATTTCTGCGGCGCGTACTGGGGCACCGGCTTCCACGAGGACGGCGTCAACAGCGGGCTGGCCGTCGCGGCGCTGCTCGGACAGCACCTGTGACACAGGCCGCGTGCATCTACGAGGGTGCTGTGACACACCGGCGCCACACGCCCGTGCAGCATCACCTTCGCTACAGCCTCTTCATGGTCTACGTCGACCTCGCCCAGATCGCATCCGCGTTTGGTGGCCTGCCCCTCTGGTCCGGCACGCGCCCCGCGCCCGTCTGGTTCCGGCGCGCCGACCACTTCGGCGACCCGTCGCAGCCACTGGAGGTCGCGGTTCGCAACCTGGTGGAGGAGGAGACCGGCGTGCGCCCGTCCGGACCGATCCGGTTGCTCACGCACCTGCGATATCTGGGCGTGTGCTTCAACCCCATCAGCCTCTACTACTGCTTCGATCAGGACGAGACGCTGCGGCACGTCGTCGCCGAGGTGACCAACACGCCGTGGGGCGAGCGCCGCTGCTACGTGCTCGAGGTGGGTGAGGGCGCTGGGCACACCGGGTTGCGCGATCTCGTGTTCGAGAAGGCGCTGCACGTCTCACCCTTCATGCCGATGGAGGTCACGTACCGCTGCCGGCTCTCGCAACCAGGCGAGTCCGTCGCAGTGGCCATCGACTGCGAGCACGAGGGCGCCGTGATGCTGCACGCATCGCTGGGACTGCGCCGCCGGGCCCTGGACCGCGGCACCGCGGCGTCGCTGCTCTGGCGGCGCCTGCCCATGACGTGGGTGGTGCTGAGCGGCATCTACTGGCACGCGCTGCGGCTGCGGCTCAAAGGCGTGCCCGTGCACGCGCACACCCCGGCTAGCAGGTCAGGTGGAGGATCGCGTTGGCGTTCTGCCCGTCACGCTGCAACAGCGCGATCGCGTTCTTCGTCGGCAGGCTGATCACCTCGACGCCGCGGCGCGCCGCCTCCAGCTCCACCTCGACCATCACCGGCAGCGCGCCGAGCGCGCCGGTGCCGATGACCAGCCGCCGGCAGTCCCAGGGGATCTCCTCGCGCAGCGACAGTGGCGTGTGACCGAACTCTTCGCGGAACTGCTTCGAGGGCTTCTTGCGGCGGGGGCGCACGGTGCCGCGATCGATCACCACGTCGTGCTCATACGTCACCCCTGCGATGCGAATCGACCCGAACGTGTAGTGCGTGATCTGCGGCGCGCGGCGCGCCATCAGGCGGGCACCGCCACGCGCGGCTGCGACGCCACGATCGCCGCCGCCTGCGCGGCGGCCTCGAGCGGGACGGGGCCGCCGTGGAGCAGCGCGCCGGCATGCGCCAGCCAGGAGGGATCGTCGGCGAGGGCGCGCTGTGCCGGCTCGCCCCCGAGCCGCGAGAGATAGCGCGCCGCGATCCACGCCAGCCGGCCGCTGCCGGTGTCGGCGGCGAACGCGTTGCCCTCCTCGGCAAGCCGCGCGCCCGTGGCGAGCACGGCCATGCGGCGCGCCAGGCGGCGCAGCGGCAGCTGGCGCGCCTCCCGGTCCTCGGGCAGCGCGTCGACCTGCGCCATCAGATCGCCGAGCTCGGCCAGCAGCACGCGACCCAGCGGCGCCGACGGCCCCTCGGCCGCGGCCGCCTCGGCCAGGCGCTCGGTGTCGCCGGCGAAGCCGGGAAGCGCACCGTGCTCGATGGCGCGCAGCACATCGAGCGCAACGATGTTCCCCGAGCCTTCCCAGATGGCATGGACGTACACGTCGCGGAGGAGGCGGGGTTCGGGCCAGTCCTCGATGAACCCGTCGCCCCCGCGCACCTCCATCGCCTCGGTGGCGGACACACGGGCGCGCTCGGTGCCCTGCAGCTTGAACAGCGGTGTCAGCAGCCGCAGCGCACCCGCCGCGGTGGCGTCACCGTCGTCGGCACGCTGCAGCGTGCCGGCAACGCCCATCGCCGCGGTGAGCGACGCCACCGAGTCGACCACGAGCTCGACGAGCTGGTCGCGCATGAGCGGATGCAGGTCGAGGCGAACGCCGAACGTGGTGCGTGCGCGTGCGTGCGAGAGCGCCTCGAACGCGTTGCGCCGCATGGCGCCTGCGGTGGCGGTGGCGATGCCGACGCGCGTCAGGTTGACCATGTCCATCATCTGCGGCAGCCCGCGCTCGAGGTCGCCGACCTGCCAGGCAAACGCGTCCCGCAGGCCCACCTCCGCCGAGGCCATCGCGCGCGTGCCGAACTTGTCCTTGAGCCGGTGGATCAGGTACGTGTTGCGGGTGCCGTCCTCGAGCAGCCGCGGCATGAGGAACAGCCCGAGCCCGTGCGGGCCCGCCGGCGCGCCCACCGGCCGGGCCAGCACCAGGATCAGGTCCGAGTGCGGGCAGCTGCAGAACCACTTCTCACCGGTGAGCCGCCAGGATCCGTCGTCGGCGCGCCGCGCGATGGTCTCGTTGGCGCCGACGTCGGACCCGCCAGCCTTCTCCGTGAGGAACATCGCGCCGGTCATGTGTGCGCCCGCGTCGTTGGCGATGCGCGGCACGAATCGCGCCGCTAGCGACGCGTCGTTGCGCTCGAGACACCGCGCCATCGCATCCATCATCCCGATGGGGCAGCCGGTGATCGCCTGGTCCGACTGCAGGATCAGGTAGTTCATCGCGGTGATCAGCGGGCGGGGCGCGCGGCCGGCGAGACCGCGCCAGCCTGGCGCGTACGCCGCTCGCACCACGCCGAAGCCGAGCACCATGCGCTCGACCTCGCGGTACGCGGGGTGGAAGTCGAGCTCGTCGATGCGCTCGCCGCGGCCACCGTACTGCCGCAGCTGCGGCGGGTTGCGATCCGCGGTTCGCACCAGCGGCTCCAGCTGCTGGGGCACCATCGTGCCCAGCTCGCTGAGGGCGGCCTCGAGCGCCGGCCACGCGGCCTCGCCCGTGGCGCGGCGCGCCAGCCACCGCAGGTGCTCGTCCGGCGCGTACCAGTCGCTCGTGTCCAGCGCCGGGATGTGACGCGCGCCCGGGTCCGAGGGCAGCACCGCCGTCAGCGTCCCTCGGGAAGCGGCGGGTTCATGGCCGCGCCATTTTCCCATCTGCCGCAGTCGATCAGCACCCGTTTGAGCAGTTCGAGGCGGTCGGACATGACGCCGTCGACGCCGAGGTCGAGCGCCTCGTGGATCGCAGCTTCGGTGTTGACCGTCCAGACGTCGACCGCCAGCCCGGCTGCGTGCGCGGCGGCGACGAAGCGGCGGTCGACCAGGCGCATCGCGCCGGCGTGGATCGGCACCTGCACGCGCCTCGCGTTCAGCCGGGGCATCCTGCCCACGCGCGACCACGTGTACGCGGTGGTGACGGCGAGGCCGCCCATCGAGGTGACCACGCTGGGGCCGGCAGCGCGCCGCATGCGCGCCAGGCGGCGGTCCGAGAACGAGGCCAGGCACACGCGCGAGAACGCGTCGAGCCTGCGCAGCAGCTGCATGAGCGGCGCCACCGTGCGGCTCGCTTTCGCGTCAATGTTGACACGAACATGGGGCCAGCGCTGCAACACCTCGGCGATCGCTGGCACGGTGACGCCGGTGCCACGGAACGGATGGGTGGCGCCGCCGTCGAGCGTGAACCAGTACCCGGCGTCGGCTTCGCACACCTCGCGATAGGTCATCTCGGCGATGAGACCGCGGCGATCGCTGACGCGGTCCAGCCGGTCGTCGTGGAACGCCACCACGACGCCGTCAATCGTGGCGTGCACGTCGGTCTCGAGCCAGGTGTACCCCAGCGCCACGGCGCGTTCGAACGCGGCCATGGTGTTCTCCGGTGCCCCATCCGCCCCACCACGATGGGCGTAGGCGATCACCCTCATCCCGACCGAGTGTAAGCCGCGCGGCGAGAGCCCGGCGGTGCGCGCTCTCCCTACCCCGAGTGGCCGGTCCTGCGGCGCTGCCGGCGAACAGCGACGCCGACACCGCTCAGCGCCAGTCCCGACACGACCAGGAGGCAGTGGCGGCAACCGCGGTCCACCTGGTCGCCGAGATCAGGGCAGCGTCGTCGACCCCATGAGATAGCGGTCGCAGGAGCGTGCGGCGATCCGTCCGTCCGCTATTGCCCAGACGATCAGTGACGCGCCGCGCATGGCGTCACCGGCGGCGAACACGCCCGGCGCCGATGTGGCGAAGTCGGAGTCGACCACGATGTTGCCGCGTCTGTCGGTGTCGACGCCGAGCCCGTCGGTGAGCGGGTTCGACGCCGGGCCGTCGAACCCGATGGCCAGGAGCACGAGGTCCGCGTCGATGGTGGTCTCCGTTCCCGGCTCCGGCACGAACTCGCGTCCGCCGGCGTGGCGGCGCACACCGCACCGCTGCGTGTGCACGCGCTGCACGGCGCCGTCGCTGCCGGAGAACGCGGTGACCATGGTGCCGAAGTCGCGCGCGCCGCCCTCCTCGTGCGCCGGATACGTGTAGAGGATTCGCGGCCACTCCGGCCACGGCGTGTCATCGGGCCGCTTCTCCGGCGGCTCCGGATAGATGTACAGCTGCTGCACCGACGCGCAGCCCTCGCGGATGACGTTGCCCAGACAGTCCGCGCCGGTGTCGCCACCGCCGATGATCACCACGCGCTTGCCCGCTCCCGTGATCGCTGCGGACTCGTCGAGCAGGCGATCACCGGCGACGCGCCGGTTCTGCTGAATCAGGTAGTCCATCGCCAGGTGGATTCCGGTGAGCTCACGTCCGGGGACGTTGACGTCGCGCCCGGCTTCCGCACCAACCGCGAGCACGATGGCGTCGCTGCGCTCGCGCAGCTGCTCGACGGAGATGTCGCGGCCCACGTGGTACTCGGTCTCGAACACGATGCCCTCGGCCTCGAGCAGCGGCAGGCGCCGGTCCAGCACCCACTTCTCCATCTTGAAATCGGGGATGCCGTAGCGCAGCAGGCCGCCGATGCGGTCCGCCTTCTCGTACACGGTGACCAGGTGACCGGCGTTGTTCAGCTGCTGCGCAGCGGCCAGCCCGGCGGGGCCGGACCCGATCACGGCAACGCGCTTGCCCGTGCGGTGCGGGGGTTGCTCGGCGCGCACCCAGCCCTCGGCAAACGCGCGGTCGATGATCGCGTTCTCGATCACCTTGATCGCGACCGGCTCGTCGTTGATGGCGAGCACGCACGCGGGCTCGCACGGCGCGGGGCACAGCCTGCCCGTGAACTCCGGGAAGTTGTTGGTCTGGTGCAGCCGCGCAGCGGCTGCTTCCCAATCGTCTTTGCCGACGAGGTCGTTCCATTCTGGGATCAGGTTGCCCAGCGGGCACCCCTGGTGACAGAAGGCCACGCCGCAGTCCATGCAGCGGCTCGCCTGTTCGCGCAGCGCCACCACCGGCAGCGGCGTGTAGACCTCGCGGTAGTCGTGGATGCGCTCGTCCACCGGGCGTTTGCCGGGTGTGCGCCGAGAGTGTTCGAGGAATCCGGTGCGCGCGGGCATCTAGACGACCAGTTCGAGGCGCTCCTCGCGCAGCGCCCGGCGGTACTCCTCCGGCATCACCTTGACCATCTGTGTCAGCGTGCGCCGCCAGCTGCGCAGCAGCCGCTTGGCGACGTCGCTATCGGTGAGCGCCGCGTGACGCTCCAGCAGCGTGTGCACCAGGTCCATGTCGGCGCGATCGGCAACCTCTTCGAGGTCGACCGAGGCGTCGTTGCAGCGGTCGCTGAAGCTGCCGTCGTCGTCGAGCACGAAGGCGGTGCCGCCGCTCATCCCGGCGGCGAAGTTCCGGCCCGTGGGGCCGATGACAACCACAACGCCACCTGTCATGTACTCGCAGCCGTGGTCACCGACGCCCTCGACCACCGCAACCGCGCCGCTGTTGCGCACCGCGAAGCGCTCGCCGGCGATGCCGCTGATGAACGCCTCGCCGGCGGTGGCGCCATACAGCGCCACGTTGCCGATGATGATGTCCTCCTCGGCGCGCCGCGCCGATCGCGGTAGCGGCCGGATGATGAGGCGGCCACCCGACAGGCCCTTGCCCACGTAGTCGTTCGCCTCGCCGCGGAGCAGCAGCGTCACGCCCGGCGCCAGCCAGGCGCCGAAGGACTGCCCGGCCGCGCCGTCGAGCTCGATGTGGACACTGTCGTCGGCAAGCCCGGCGCTGCCGTGCCGCCGTGCGATCTCGCCGCTGAGCAGCCCGCCGACGGTACGGTGCACGTTGCGCACCTTCGTCGTGACGCGCACCGCCGCGCCACCCTCGAGCGCGGGTGCCACCTCGTCCATCAGCTGCACATCGAGCATCGAGGAGAGGTCCGCGTGCTGCGCGGTGGAGTGATGCAGCGCCGCCGGCTCGGTGGGCCGCGGCTGCACCAGCAGCGCGCTGAGGTCGAGCCCGCGCGCCTTCCAGTGGTCCACCGCGGGCTGCACCGTCAGGCAGTCGACGCGTCCGATCATGTCCTCCATCCGCCGGAAGCCCAGCTGCGCCATCCAGCGGCGCACGTCCTCGGCGAGAAACTCCATGAAGTTGACCACGTGCTCGGCGCGCCCCGCGTAGCGTCCGCGCAGCACCGGGTCCTGCGTGGCGATGCCCACCGGGCACGTGTTGAGGTGGCAGACGCGCATCATCACGCACCCCGCGGCGATCAGCGGCGCCGTGGAGAACGCGTACTCGTCCGCGCCGAGCATGGCGGCGACGACGACGTCGCGTCCGGTCTTCATCTGGCCGTCCACCTCGAGCGCGACGCGGCTGCGCAGGCCGTGGTCGACGAGCACCTGCTGCGTCTCGGCGAGGCCGAGCTCCCACGGCACACCGGCGTGCTTGATCGACGTCAGCGGCGACGCGCCCGTGCCGCCCTCGTAGCCGGCGATGACGATGTGATCGGCGCGCGCCTTGGCGACGCCCGCGGCCACGGTGCCGACGCCCGCCTCGGCGACGAGCTTCACGCTGACGCGCGCGGACGGATTGACGGCGCGCAGGTCCCAGATCAGCTGCGCCAGGTCCTCGATCGAGTAGATGTCGTGATGGGGTGGGGGAGAGATCAGGCCGACACCCGGCGTCGAGTGACGCAGCCGCGCGATCGTGCCGTCGACCTTGTTGCCGGGAAGCTGCCCGCCCTCACCCGGCTTGGCGCCCTGCGCGATCTTGATCTGCAGCTGGTCCGCATTGACCAGGTACTCCGCGGTGACGCCGAAACGCGCCGATGCCACCTGTTTGATGGCGCTGCGCTTCCAGTCGCCGTTGGGCTCGCGTGCGTAGCGCGCCGGGTCCTCGCCGCCCTCGCCGGTGTTGGATCGCCCGCCGATGCGGTTCATGGCGATGGCGAGCGTCTCGTGCATCTCCTGGCTGATGGCGCCGTGCGACATCGCCCCGGTGGCGAAACGGCGCACGATCTCGCTCGCCGGTTCCACCTCGTCGAGCGGCACCGGCGCACCCACCGGGCGCAGCTCGAAGAGGCCGCGGAGGCTCTGCAGCGCGTGCGTGCGATCGTCCGCCATCGCCGCGTACTCGCGGTACACGCGCTCGTCGCCGGCCTTGACCGCGTGCTGCAGCTTGGCGATGACCTCGGGGTTCCACGCGTGGTGCTCACCGCTGCGCCGCCAGCGATACTCGCCGCGATCCTCGAGGGCGGCGGCCGTCACGCGCACCGCTGGAAACGCGCGCTGATGGCGCGCCACCGCCTCGGCGGCGATGACGTCGAGGCCGATGCCACCGATGCGCGACGGCGTGCCCGGGAAGTATCGGTCGATGACGGCACGATCGACGCCGATCGCCTCGAAGATCTGCGCCCCGCAGTACGACTGGATGGTGGAGATACCCATGCGCGAGATCGTCTTGCGCAGGCCCTTGCACAGCGCCTCGATGTACAGCTCGGTGGTGCGGTCGGCGTCCACGTCGGGGAGCAGCAGACCGCGGCGCTGCAGGTCGTGCAGGGTCTCGAACGCGAGGTAGGGGTTGACCGCCTCGGCGCCGTACCCGATCAGCAGCGCCGCGTGCTGCACCTCGCGCACGTCGGCGGTCTCGATCACAAGCCCGACGCCGGTGCGCGTCTGCTCGCGCACCAGGTGGTGATGCACCGCCGCGGTGGCCAGCAGCGAAGGAATCGGCACGTGCGCCGCGTCGATGTGGCGGTCGCTGAGCACCAGCACCGCGTACCCCTGCGCGATGGACTCCGAGGCGAGGCGGCAGACACGCTCGAGGCCCTCGATCAGGCCCGGCTCGCCGCCGTCACGGTGGAACACCATCGAGATCGTGGCGGCGGGGAACTCGCGCTGGGTGACGTGGCGGATCTTCTCGAGGTCGTGATTGCTCAGGACGGGGTGGCGCATCTCCAGGCGCTTCGCCTGCCCGGGGCCCTGCTCCAGCAGGTTGCCGCCGGCGCCGAGCGTGGTCACCAGCGACATAACCGCGGCCTCGCGGATGGGATCGATCGGCGGGTTGGTCACCTGCGCGAAGAGCTGCTTGAAGTAGTTGAACAGCGGGAGCGAGCGCTCGCTGAGCACGGCCAGCGGCGCGTCGTTGCCCATCGACCCGACGGCCTCCTGCCCCGTTGTGACCATCGGCTCGAGCAGCTGCTGCACGTCCTCGAGGCTGTAGCCGAACGCCTGCTGGCGCACCAGCAGCGTGCCGGCGTCGGGGTCGGGGAGCTCCGGCGGCGGCGCCAGCTCGTCGAGGTGCACCGTGCCGGCGCGGATCCAGTCGCGGTATGGGTGCTCGGCCGCGAGCAGGCTCTTGCACTCGCCGTCGTCGAGCACGCGCGCAGCCTCCGTGTCGACGAGCAGCAGGCGACCCGGCTCGAGGCGCCACTTGCGCGTGATGCGCTCCTCGGGGAGGTCGAGCACGCCGGCCTCGGAGGCCATCACCACCAGGCCGTCGTCGGTGGTCAGGTAGCGCGCCGGGCGCAGCCCGTTGCGGTCAAGGGTGGCACCAATCAGACGGCCGTCGGTGAAAGCGATCGCCGCCGGGCCGTCCCACGGTTCCAGCAGCGACGAATGGAACTCGTAGAAGGCGCGACGCTCCTCGTCCATCACCGGGTTCTCGTGCCACGCCTCGGGGATCATCATCATCACGGCGTGTTCGATGGAGCGCCCCGACATGGTGAGCAACTCCAGCACCTCGTCGAACATCGACGAGTCAGAGCCGGCGTCGTCCATCACCGGGCGCAGCTTGGCGATGTCGTCGCCGAAGTGAGGGCTCTTGAACTTCGACTGCCGCGCCCGCATCCAGTTGATGTTGCCGCGCAGCGTGTTGATCTCCCCGTTGTGCGCCGAGGCGCGAAACGGCTGCGCCAGGTCCCACCGGGGCAGCACGTTGGTGGAGAAGCGCGCGTGCACCAGCGCCAGCCGTGAGTGCGCGTCGGGGTCCAGCAGGTCGGGATAGAAGCGCGGCAGCTGCTCCGCGGTGAGCATGCCCTTGTAGACGACGCTGCGGCTCGACAGGCTGGCCAGATGGAAGCGCGTGCGGTCGAGGCCGGCGTCGCGCGCGCGGCGTTCGATGACACGCCGCAGCACATAGAGGCGGCGCTCCAGCAGGTCGCCGCGCAGCCCGATCGCTGCGACCACGACCTGCTCGAGCCCCGGCATCATGCTGCGCGCCGTCCTGCCGATGGCGTCCGGGTCGCAGGGGACGTCGCGCCAGCCCACGACTGACAGCCCCTCGTCGTGACAGGCCTCGGCCACGATGCCGCGGGCGCGCTGCGCCGCGTCGGGATCGCGGGGCAGGAACGCCATGCCCAGGCCGTAGGCGTCGGGAGCCGGGAGTGCGGCGAACCCCGCAGCCCGGCGGAGCAGCGCGTCGGGCACCTGGATCAGAATGCCGGCGCCGTCGCCGCTCTCCGGGTCGGCTCCCTGGGCGCCGCGGTGGCCGAGGTTCACCAGCGCCTCGACGCCCATCGCCACCACCTCGTGCGACGGCGGGTGACCGACGCGCGCGACAAAGGCGACGCCGCAGGCGTCGTGCTCGAACCAGGGGTCGTAGAGCCCCCCCTGCGAGTGCTCGGCGCTCATCTGTTCGCCTATGAATGGGTAGCCTGACATGCTTCGAAATCCACTTCAAGCTCCGGCGGGCGACGGGCTCTCTTCCTGGCGGCTGGCTGAGCAGCCAACCTTACCGAAAATCCGCTGAATCGCGGACCGACCATAGTTTTGCTGCGCCCGCATGAGCCGTCCACCGGGCGCCCTCTCGTGCGACCGGCTCGGCGCATCGGCGAACCGTCCGCTGCAATTGCCGGCGAATCGCGCGACCGGGACACTACGATGGGTTTGCAGTCAAATGGCAACCCAGGTCGCGTCTCCCTCGGCAGGTCCGGCGGCCCCCCGAGCCGGGCTCACGCCACTGACCACAGCCCGGCGGGCGGCACCGTGGTGGCTGTACCCGCTGACCGTGGTGACGGCGCTCGGCTGCTTCACCGGCTACGCCATCTGGACCGCGTTCTTCGTCGGCGGGGTCAACCAGGCGGGGCCATACCTCTCGCCGTTCTACTCGCCGCTGTTCTGGGCCACGGGCCCGGTGACCCCGGCGCTCTGGGTGCTCTGGTCGCCGCTGGCCTTCCGCGCCACCTGCTACTACTACCGCAAGGCGTACTACCGCTCGTTTTTCTGGGATCCACCGTCGTGCGCGGTGGGTGAGATGCGCCATCGCGCCTACCGCGGCGAGACGCAGTTCCCGCTGTTCCTCAACAACCTGCACCGCTTCTTTCTGTACGCGGCCGTGGTGGTCATTGGCTTCCTGTGGTACGACGTGTTCCTCGCCTTCTTCCAGGCCTCCGGCGGCCACGTCCGGATCGGGCTGGGCACGGGGATCATGCTGCTCAACGTCGTGCTGCTCAGCGCGTACACGTTCGGCTGTCACTCGGCGCGACACCTCGTGGGCGGCGGCCTCGACTGCTACTCGGCGTCGCGCGCAGGACAGGCGCGCTTTCGGCTGTGGAGCTGGGTGACCGTGCTCAATGGCCGCCACGCGATGTGGGCGTGGCTCAGCATGGGATCGGTGGTGCTCACCGACGTCTACATCCACCTGCTTCGCGCCGGCGCCTTCCTCGATCCGCACGTGGTGTTCTGAGCGATGACCCCCGAGCCCTACGACCTCATCGATTGCGATGTGCTCGTCGTCGGCGCGGGTGGCGCCGGGATGCGCGCGGCCATCGCCGCGGCCGATGCGGGCTGCCGGGTGGTGATCGTCACCAAGTCGCTGCTGGGCAAGGCGCACACCGTCATGGCCGAGGGCGGCATCGCCGCGGGCATGGGCAACGTCGATGCGCAGGACAGCTGGGAGGTGCACTTCGCCGACACCATGCTCGGCGGCCAGCTGCTCAACAACTGGCGCATGGTGCAGATCTACGCGCACGAGGTGATCGACCGCGTGTACGAGCTCGAGCGCTGGGGCGGGCTGTTCGACCGCACCACGGACGGGCGGATCATGCAGCGCGCGTTCGGCGCGCACTCCTGGAAGCGGCTGGCGCACGTGGGCGATCGCACCGGGCTCGAGCTCATCCGCACGCTGCAGGACCACATGGTGCACACCGATCGCGTCGACGTGCACATGGAGTACACGCTCACGGCGCTGCTCACCGACGGCGACCGCGTCGCGGGGGCCATCGGCTACAACCGCAACGACGGTCGCTTCGTCGTGTTTCGCAGCGGCGCCGTGGTGCTGGGCAGTGGTGGCTGGGGACGCATGTACCGGTACACCTCCAATTCGTGGGAGAGCACGGGAGATGGAGCTGCCATGGCGTACGCCGCCGGTGCGGCGTTGCAGGACATGGAGTTCGTGCAGTTCCACCCGACGGGGATGGTGTGGCCGCCGGGGGCGCGCGGCATTCTCGTGACCGAGGCCGTTCGCGGCGAGGGTGGGCTGCTGTTCAACAGCGAGGGCGCCCGGTTCATGCTCGAGTACGACCCGGTGAAGAAGGAGCTCTCCTCGCGCGACGTCGTCGCGCGCTCCATCTACAAAGAGGTGAAGGCGGGACGGGGTGCGCCGCACGGTGGCGCCTACCTCGACGTCCGTCATCTCGGCGCCGAGTACATCAAGCGCAAGCTGCCCTCGATGTTCGAGCAGTTCCACGCGCTGGCGTCGGTGGACATCACCCGCCAGCCGATGGAGGTGGGGCCGACGATCCACTACACGATGGGCGGCGTACGCGTCGACCCGGAGACCGCCGAGACCACGGTCGCCGGGCTGTATGCCGCCGGTGAGGTGGCGGCAGGGCTGCACGGCGCCAACCGCCTCGGTGGCAACTCGCTGGGCGACATCCTCGTGTTCGGCAGGCGCGCCGGCGAGTCGGCGGCAGCGCTGGCGCGCACGCGCACCGCAAGCGCCGCCGTCGATGAGGCGCAGATCGCCGCCGAGCAGGAGGCGCTGCTGCGCCCGCTGGGCGACAGCGGCGACGGGGCGCACGCCGGCGAGAATCCGTACAAGCTGCACGAGGAGCTGCAGGCCGCCATGCAGGACGACGCCGGCATCTCGCGCACC
>DASUWI010000075.1:0-11642 GCA_036378495.1 Candidatus Dormiibacterota bacterium | reverse complement strand
GGTGAGCGCCGGTGCCGCGCCAACGACGTGGGGTGCGCGACTTCTTGGCGCAGCGCCAGCGAGTGAGCTCACGGGTCCTGCCGCCGCGGGGGCCCCTCCTCACTCACCACTTGCCAGCGGCATGGCCGCTGCTCTGCGGGTTCGCTCGGCGTCCCCCCACGGCGTCACCCGTGCGACGTCAGCAGTCTCTGCTACATGGCGCAGAAGCGCAGCCGGCGCACGACCGTCTCACCGAGGGCAGCATTGCACGCGTCGATGAGACGGGGTGACTCGAGCTGCAGCTGGTGCGCGAGCGCGGAGTTTGCCGTGGCGATGAGCAGCACGCCGCGCTCGAGGCGTTCGGCGCGGCAGTGCGGCGCCAGGGCCGGCCCGACCACGTCGCCCAGCACGCGGCGCAGCCGTTCCTCGCGCACCCGGGCTCGCACGCCCAGCCCCCGTAGAGCAGGGTCGAGCATGTCGGAGAGCCGCTCCTCGCCTCTCATGACTCTTCGTCAACTGTGCCGTCGACGACACGGAAGTGGCGCACGCCGGCCGCCGTGTCGAGGTCGGCGAGAGGTTCGGTGGTGGTCACCAGCACCTGGGCACCGCCGCTGCTCGTCAGCATGGCGAGAAGCTGGGCTCGGCGGTTGCGGTCCAGCTCGCTGAGCACGTCGTCGAGCATGACCACCGGCGACGCGCCCGTGCACCGGCGGACGTGACGCATCTCGGCCAGCTTGAGCGCCAGGACCACGCTGCGCTGCTGCCCCTGTGACGCGGCGGTCCGAGCCGGACGGCCGTCGAGCAGGATCGAGACGTCGTCGCGATGCGGGCCGGCGACCGTCACACCGCGAGCGAGCTCCTCCGCCGAGCGCGCACGCAGCGCTGCCAGGAGGTCGGCTTCCGTTCCCTCCGCGTCGGAGCTCATCTGTCCATGGGCGGCGAGGTAGTGCAGCGTGAGGTCCTCGGAGCCGCCGCTCAGGTCGCGGAGGGCCCCTGCCGCGAGTGGCGCCAGCTCCTGCAGCAGCGTCGCGCGCGCGACGGCGATTCGCGCGCCGTGATGCGCGAGCTCCTGCGTGAAGCCGTCGAGCTCGGGTCCGCTCCGCCCCTCGAGGCGGAACCGGTGCAGCAGTGCGTTGCGCTGCTCCAACACCCGGCGATACCGGGACATGTGTGCCGCGGTGCGCGGCTGCAGCTGCGCCAGGAGGACGTCCAGGAGGCGGCGTCGCGCATCGGGCCCAGCCTTAACCAGCTGCAGGTCGTCGGGCCAGAACATCACCACCGGGCAGAGCCCGAGCACTGCGCGAGCTGCGCGAGCCTTGCCGTCCACGGTGGTGGAACGCGTGACGCGCTCACCATCGCCGGTACGTTCGAGATGGACGGAAAGCGTGCGGTCCCCTCCGGGCCGGGCCACAGCGCCCTCGACAGCCGCGGCGTCGGCTCCCCACATCAGGAGATCGGCGCTGCTGGCCGCGCGCGGGGAGCGCGTGAGCGCCAGGGTCGCCGCCGCCTCGAGAAGGTTCGTCTTGCCCTGCGCGTTGGCGCCCGCGATGACGTTGAGCGAGTCGCCGAAGGCGACTGTCACGCCGGCGTAGTTCCGGAACCGGAAGAGACGCAGCCGAGAGATGGCGCATCGAGCCGCGACGGCCGTCGCGCTCACGCCGCCGCAACCGACGCGGCCGCAGCCAGCCGGTCGATGAGATCCGCGATGCGCTCGGTTGCGTCCGGCCGCGCCAGCGCGCCCACCGTCGCGCGCATGCGCGCCAGCGCCGGGGAGCCGGGCACGGCGAGCTCGGTCACGGCGTCGACGAGCTGCGACACGGTGGGGGCGTACCGTCCGGCACCAGAGTCGACGACCCACTCGACATTGCCGCGCTCCTGGCCGGGAAGATAGAACGTCAGCAGCAGCGGCACCCCGCAGCACAGGGTCTCGGCGATCGTGCTCGGGCCGGCTTTGGTGGCGATCACATCGGCGGCGCGGATCCAATCACCCATGTTGTCGACGAAGCCGCGCACCGTGAGCGGACGGCCGCGTCGGTCGCGGAACCGCTCGAGCCGCCGGGCGCAGCCGCGGTTGCGTCCACAGATCACGGCGATGTCGATGTCAAGACCGGTGGCGGCGAGTGCCCGGGCGCGGCGAGCGAGGCCCCCGGAACCGTCGGCTCCGCCACAGAGCAGGACCACGAAGCGGTCGGGATCGAGGCCGATGACCTCGCGCAATCGGCGCCTCTCGGCGGGGGTCGGTGGAGGCTTCGCGTAGCCGGGGTCGACGGCAAGCCCCATCTCGTGGCAGCGGTCCGCGGGAATGCCCGCACGCCGGCACCGATCGCGGCCGCCCGGGGAAGGGACGACCACCGCCTCCACCCCGGAGCACGCCCATGACGCATGGAAGTTCACCAGGTCGGTGATCACCGTGACAACCGGAGGCCGCGGCGTCAGCCGCTTTGCCACGCGCACGGCCGGGTGGTTGAGCAGCGGGTGGAACGAGACGATGAGTGCCGGCACCGGCTCGGCGGCGCGGGCGATGCCGCGGTCCACCAGGCGGAGCAGCGATCCCGCCAGGGCGGTGACCATGGCGCGCGAGTTGGTCGCGTGGTACAGCGCGCCCCAGCCCCACGATCCGTACCGCGTCAGCGGCCCGTAGAGCCCGGTGGTGCGTCCCACGATCCGTGGCGAGGCCTCGACGAAGGGGTCGACGATGCGGATCTCGTGCCGGCCCGGTGCCTGCGCCTCGAGCTGGCGTGCGACGGCGCTCGCGGCGGCGCGGTGGCCGCCGCCGGTGTCGGCGATGAGGAAGAGGAGGCGCGCCATCAGTTGAGCGTGATGGCCGCCACCTGGAAGGTGCCCGGCCCGAACGCCGTGAGCGCTTGGGCGCCACTGCCGTCGGCGTTGACGATGAACGCATTCGTGATGCCGGCGGGCGCCGCCAGGAAGGCCAGCTGCCGCCCCGACGGGGCCAGCACGATGGGGGTGGTCGGCGCGATGCCGCTCACCGCCAGCGGAATCGGGATGACGTCGCCGCCTGTGAGACTGACCCGGCTCAGAGTCAGCGGCCCGTCGGCGGGAGCCGAACGAACCACGAGCGTCACGCTGTCGGCGAACCCCACGGGGATACCGGGCGCTCCGAGGGCGCGAGGCGCCGACGCACCGCCGAGCGCGACGATCCAGGTACCGACCGCGATGCGCCCGCTGCGATACACCGCCAGAGCGGAGCCGTCCGGAGCCAGCGCCGGCGCCGTGGCGTCACCGGTCACGCCCGGCACGGCGAACCGTGCGTCGGCCGCGGCGTCGGCGAGGACCACGTGCTCACCGCCAGAGGACATCTCGTCGAGTGCCAGCAGCTCGCCCGAGGGGCTCCAGACGGGAGGAGCTGCCAGCGCGTCGCCGGGGGGCAGGGCGGCGGTCGCCATGGTCGCAGGCGTGTAGAGGTGCACGGCGGCACCGGCCGAATACGCGAGCACGCTGCCGTCTGGAGACCACGAGGGAAGTGTCCCGCCCGGGAACGCTGTATGGAAAGCCCCGGACGCCGCGTCGAGGATGAGCAGTGCCGGCGGCGCGTCTGCGATCGTCTGGTCCTCCTCGACCACGGCGATCCAGCGATCGTCTGGCGACAGCGTGGCGGCGGCGTAGGTGTAGAGCGGTGTGCCCGGTGGGGCGGCGCCGCATCCGGTGGCATCGCCGCACAGCGGTGCGGAGAGTGCCACCTGCGCGGTGATCGGCATGCCGTCCTCGACAGGCGACAGCGCTGTCAGCAGCACCTCGGTGGGGCCCTGGTTCTGGGTGCGGGCGAGCAGCAGCCCGTGGGCGCCGGGCGAGAGCCCGCCGGTGGTGAACGTGATCGTCTGCGGCGCGAAGAGCCGCTGGCCGTGCAGGTCGGTCGCGGTCGCGGCGACGGACAGCCGGTACGTGACGTGGGGAAGCAGCAGGCGGCCCGGGACGAGCATGAAGCGGCTCTTGTCCTTGTCGTTGCGGATCACCTGCGTGCCCGGGACGGCAGGGTCGAGGGTGATCGCGGCTTCGGTCGTGGCGGCGTCCATGCCGGAGTTGAAGTCGACGGTCAGCGGGCCGTCGATGGGCACCCCGGTCGCCCCGTCGGACGGCGACAGCACGCGCGCCTGCGGTGCGCCGGCGGTTGTGATGTTCCATGTGTGGTCGACGGTGTTGACGGCTCCCGCGGCGTCGCGAAACCCGCCTCGCAGCGTGAACGTGTACTGCGTGTCCGGCGCCAGCACAGCCCGCGGATGCTCGAGCGTGAACACCGCGCCGCCGTCGGACCACACCACGGCGCAGGGGTCGCTGCGGGCGGCGGCAAAGGCAGCGGCGAGGTTGCAGTCGGGGATGCCCGGCGAGACGGTGAAGCGGCCGGCGACCGACGTGCGCACCACGGCGCGGTCGAACTGCACCGCGATGGGCGTGTCAGCGGGAACCCCGATGGAGCCGCGGCTCGGCGTCAGCGAGATGACCTGTGGCGGTCCGGCAAAGCAGCTGCTCAGCGATGCGGCGAGGCCGGCGACGGCCACCATCAGCGCCAGTCGACCGGGCCATACGGAAGGCCGCCGAGACCAGCGCACCCGACGCCGCGGCTGCAGGCTCAGTAGGGGCGGTCGAGCGCGCTCTCGACGTCGAGCGAGGCCATCTTGGTCGGCGGCCCCTTCACGTCGATACGAGACGACTTGTCGCGGGCCAGGGCAGCGGCCGGCCCCGTGGTCTGATCGAGGCGGCGCTGCGAGTCCGTGTAGGAGCCCAGCACCCCGCCCTCACTCAGCAGGATGATCGCCAGGCTGTCTGTCGTGGACACGATCACCGAGCCGTCGAGACGCTCGTCGTGGAGGTACTCGAGCAGCGCGTCGACGTTGACGAAGCGACCCAGCAGCCCGAGGAACAGCGGGCGGCCGGTGTTGAGCCGGGCGAGGGCGTCGACCACCGCGCCGTCGAGCTCGACGACATCGATGACTCCGTCACCGTCGTCCATGTGCCGCCGCAGCTGAAGGAATGCGGCCTCACCCTGGGACACCTCGCCGCTGCTGCAGAGCGCCTCGAGGACGCGGCCCTCGTGGAGCAGGATGAAGCCGGAGTAGCGCGAGGCGCCTCCGGCCAGGCGCACGTAGCCGGTGTGGCGATCGTTGCGAAGCGTGCGCAGGAGGCGGGGGAAGTCGACGAACGCGCTCTTGAGGCCCTCGTAGTGGGGCCGGCCGGCGGGCAGCGGATAGAAGACCGGGCCGGTGGCCGTGTCGTAGGCGCCGGCGGCGATCGGTGCGGGCGTGGCCGCGGCGGCGCTGGCGCTCGACGGCACGTAGGTGCTGCGCTCCGGGGTCGAGTAGGACGGCTCCGGCGACGAGTAGGGCGCAGGCGACGAATACGGCGCCGGCGTGGGGAACCCCTTGGACGACAGCGAGGGGCTGGGCTGCTGCGGGATCTGGATCTCGCGGGTGGGGTACGCGATCGGCTCCGGTGGGGGCGCGTCGATCGTGGTGTCCTGCGTGGCCGCCCAGGACGCCAGGCCCGACCCGGTGTCCGCCGCGATCTCCGGCTCAGGCGCGCTGGGCCGGGAGGGGCCGATGTACGGCTCGAACGCGGAGCGGCGATCCGGCTCCGGCGTGGCGTAGTAGGCCGACTCCCCCGGGTAGGGCGAGCCGTAGGCGGCCCGGCGCGTGTCCGCCGCGGCGATCAGCTCGGCCGGCGACGATTTGATCGTCTCCTCCGCCGGAAGCTTCGCCCGGGGGTCGAACTGGTACGACCCGTCGTGCCAGCCGAGGGCGCCAACAACCACCTCCTCGCCCTGCCCGGCGGCGCCGCTGGCGTGGAAGAGGTGGCCGAAGAGGAAGTACAGCGAGCAACTGTCGGAGCCGTTCTGGATGGAGAGCGTGCCGGTGGCGCGCTCAGCCTGCATCGTCTCCAGCAGCGCCCCGAGTCCTCCGTCGCTCAGGGAGCCCTGAGTTTGCACTGTCTCTGTCAGGTTCCTGCGTGTCTGTCGATCGACGCCACCCACGCCTAGGGGTCAGCAGTCGAGAATACGCCCGCATAATAGCAATCCGCCGCCGCGGTGATCTGGATTTGGCAATAATCCCAACAGGGGTAGCGCTGCGAGGACAGAGTGGACGGGCAACAGGCAAGGGTTCTCGTGGTCGATGACGACGCCCTCATCCGCAAGGCCGTCCGGCTCACGTGCGAGAGTGAGGGATATGCGGTCGAGGAGTCCGAGCGCGGCGCCACCGTACTGGCCAGGATCGACAGTTTTCGGCCGGACATCGTCCTGCTCGACCTGATGCTGCCGGATCAGTCGGGGTTCGACGTCTGCCGCGACATCCGATCCGCAGGCCATCGCATCCCGGTCGTCATCCTCAGCGCCAAGAGTGAGGAGATCGACGTCGTGCTGGGGTTGGAGATCGGCGCCGACGACTACATCAACAAGCCGTTCCGGCCACGAGAGCTGCTCGCGCGCATCGCCACCCAACTGCGCAAAGCCAAGGAAACACGCGCAGATGGCGACTTCGACGACTCCCGACTCATCTTTCGTGACCTCGTCATCGACACCGCGGAGCGGCGCGTTGTGCGCGAGGGACAGGATGTGCTGCTGACGCATACGGAGTTCGATCTCCTCGCCTACCTGGCGACGAACGCGGGACGCGCGCTGTCGCGCGAGCGCATTCTCAGCTCGGTGTGGGGCTACGAGCATCCCATCGAAACGCGCGTGATCGACGTGCACGTGCGCAACCTGCGCCGGAAGATCGAGCCCGACCCTGCGCAGCCGCGATACCTCCTGGCTGTGCCCGGGATCGGCTACCGCTTCGCCGCGGTGAGGCCGGTCGCCAGCGCCTAGCGGCGCCGCTCGTCGCTGGAGGCGGAGCATCCCGCAGGTAGACTCCGCTCGTGCCCACCCCCCCGATGCTCCGCCCGCGCGAGGCCGTCCCGGAACGGACCAGAGGGCTCGACCCGATCCTCGCGTTCAGCGTCCTCATCCTGGCCCTGGTCGCCCTCGGGCTGTTCCTGGCCGGGTTCCTCGCCGTCTACACGTACTCCACCCCGGGGCTCGAGGCGCCGCTCGTCGTGGGGCTCACGCTGGCGTTCGCCGGCGTGCTGGTGCTGAACCTGGTCCGCCTGGGCATCCGGCGCCTCTACCGCGTGGTGGCCGGCCGCTGATGGCGGTCCCCTCGAGCGGACAGCCGGACCCCGACGCTGCAGCCGAGCGAGCTGCGTTCCCCTCGTATGAGGAGTTCGCGTCCGACCTGCTGGAGGCCGTCGACTCCGCCGGGCTCAGCATCGAAGATGTGCGTCATCACGTCGAACCCGGCCTCGGCGAACGCCGCTTCGAGTGCACCATCCGGCTGGCGGCGGATCCACCGTCGCGCTACCACGTGCATCTCAGCTTCACCTGGGATGCCCTGCTGACGTTCATCTCCGCGTACGGGCCGGGCGCCGACTGCGAGCTGTACCACGACGACGAGGAGGCGCAGGACTGCCCGCATCAGCAGCTGACGCCGCAGCCGTTCGTCGACGTCGAGGCCGAGTTCGTGCTCGGTGACGGCGGCTACGAGCTGCACGAGATGGATGAGGTGGCGTCGTGGATCGACACGGTGCAGTCGTTGATAGGCAAGGCCTTTTCCGAGGAGGACCGACCAAGCGTGCACGTCGGCATCGCGGTGCTGGGGACAACGACGTTGGTGGAGAAGTTCACCGCCGAGCACTCCTGGTTCCTCGACTTCGAGAAGAAGCCTGACCTTGGCCTGATCGCGCGCCAGATCGACTCTGCGCTGCGGCTTGTGCCACAGCTGGCCGACCGGCTGCCGATCTAGGCCTTCCCCTTCGGCGACATTCCCAATTCGCCGAGCAGGCGCAGAAGAAATGGGCGTTCGCGAAGGCGAGGATGGGGAACGACGAGGTCCGGCCGGTTCGCTGTGATCTCGCCTCGGGAGCCGAGCAGCAGGACGTCGGCGTCGGCGCGGCGCGGGCCCCAGCGATACGTGGCACGCCGGCCGGCGGCTACCTCCGCCTGCGTGACGATTCGCAGCCACGCCTCGGGCGGCAGCGGGTCGCGGCTGCGCACCCGGATCACCTGGTTGTGGAAATCGGGCTGATGGCGGACGCCGATCGGCCGCGTGAGGATCTCGGTGGATGCCGCCTCGATGACGAGGTTCTGGCGCTGCAGCTCCTCGCGCAATCGGGCCAGGGCCCTCCCCCGATGGCCGAGATTCGCTCCCAACGCGATCCAGGCGACGTCGGTTGACTCGGGCTCGGGCACCGGCCTCAGCCCGTCGGCCCTGGAGGCGGCAGGGCGAGGATGTGCTCGGGCGTTCCGCGGACCACGGCGTCGGCCACCCGGGTGGACCGGACCGTGGCCGCGACGTCGTGCGTCCGGACGATGTCGGCGCCGGCACTGACGGCGAGCGCGGCGAGGGCGAGGCTCCCCTCGACGCGCTGATCCGCCGGCGCTCCCCCGGTCAGCGCGCCGATCGTCGACTTCCGCGAGAGCCCCACCAGCACCGGGCGTCCGATGGCGCGCAGCTCGCCGAGCCGCCGCACGAGCTCGAGGTTGTGCGCCGGCGTCTTGGCGAAGCCGAACCCAGGATCGATGATCAGACGGTCGGCGGCGATCCCCGCCTCGGCCGCGACGGCGACGCTCTCGCGCAAGCCGCGGCAGACGTCGCTCAACAGGTTCGTGTACTCGGTGCCGCGCTGGTTGTGCATCACGATCAGCGCGCTCGCAGGATGCGCGGCCACGACCGTGGCCATGTCCGCGTCCCCGCGCAGCCCCCAGACGTCGTTGACGATGCTGGCGCCCGCCTGCAGCGCCGCCGCAGCCACGGTCGCCTTGCGCGTGTCGATGCTCACCGGGGCCGTCGATGCGCTCGTCAGGCGCTCGATCACCGGGATGACGCGGCGCAACTCCTCGTCGGGGGTGACCAGCGTCGAGTTGGGGCGTGTGCTCTCACCGCCCACGTCGATGATGTCCGCGCCGGCCGCGATCATGGCTTCGCCGCGCGTGACCGCGGCCTCCGGGTCGTCGTACACGCCGTCGCCGGAGAAGGAGTCCGGGGTCACGTTGATCACGCCCATGACCAGCGTGCGGCGGCCGAACTCGAGGCGGTGTGCGCCCGTCTGCACCGGCACGGGCGGCGCACCCCTCGCCACCAGAGCGCGCGCCACGGCTGCGCCGAGCTCCGCGCCGGCGGGCCCGGCTTCGGCGAGGCGGCCGTTGAGCTCGGCGGCGGTGAGCAGCGGCATGACCACGATGGCGCGCTGCCGGGTGGCGTCGGTGAGCAGCGCGCCACCGCTCGTGTCGACGGCGTGATGCAGCGCGAAGACCTGCTGCTCGTCCAGATTCTCGAGGGCGAGCGCTTCCATCGCGGCGTGGCTGGCCACAACGGTGAGGCGGTGCGTGCCGACGCCAAGCCGCACCACCTCATCGCGGAGAACGTCCGCGTTGCTGCTGAGCAGCAGCCGCACGTTGTAGCGAGCCGCCGCACGCTCGCTCAGGGCCGGGGCGATCATCGGCCGGCTACTGAGCGGGCTCGGGGACGACGTCGGCCGGCTGCAGCTCACCGGCACTCCGCCGCGGCACCAGCACCTTGCGCCGGAACACGCAGACGCGCTCGCCGCGCTGGTTGAGGGCACGAGTTTCCACCGTCACCACCCCGCGGTCGTCCTTGCTCGACGACGCACGCTTGTCGAGCACTGTGGTCTCCGCGTAGATCGTGTCGCCGTGGAACGTCGGGTGCTCGTGCTTCAGCGACTCCACCTCGAGGTTGGCGATCGCCTTGCCGCTGATGTCGGCGACGCTCATCCCCAGCGCGAGGCTGTAGACGAGGTTGCCCACCACGACGTTGCGCCCGAACTGCGTGTGCGTCTCGGCGTAGTGCGCGTCGATGTGCAGCGGGTGGTGGTTCATCGTCAGAAGACAGAAGAGATGGTCGTCGTACTCGGTGATGGTCTTGCCCGGCCAGTGCTTGTAGGTGGCGCCGACCTCGAACTCCTCGAAATACCGTCCGAACTGCATGGCTGCGCCCTACTCTACGGTGCGACGATGCCAGCCGGGTACGAGCGCAACGCGAGTGCACGCGGCCGCATCGTGCACGGCGAGGCGCTGCGGATCTTGCGGACGCTTCCGGACGGCTGCGCCGGGCTCGTCTATGCCGACCCTCCGTTCAACACCGGCGCGGCGCGCGAGCGCATATCCACCCGCGTCCACGCCGACGCCGATGGGAACCGCCGTGGGTTTGCGGGCCGGCGGTACTCCGCCGAGGTGGAGCGAGCCGCGGGCTACGCCGACCAGTTCGACGATTACATCGCCTGGTTGCGCCCCCGGCTCGAGGAGTCCCGCCGTGTCCTCGCGCAGCACGGCACGCTCTACCTGCACGTCGATCCGCGCGAATCGCACTACTGCAAGGTGCTGCTCGACGAGATCTTCGGGCGCGCGTGCTTTCTCAACGAGATCGTGTGGGCCTATGACTATGGGGGCAGGTCGTCACGCCGCTGGGCGGCGAAGCACGACGTCATCCTCGTCTACGTGCGCGACCCGGACGCGTACCACTTCAGCACCGACGAGGTCGATCGAGTCCCCTACATGGCGCCGCAGCTGCAGACGCCGGAGCGGGCCGCCCTGGGCAAGCTGCCTACCGACGTCTGGTGGAACACCATCGTGCCCACCGCGTCGCGCGAACGAACCGGCTATCCCACCCAGAAGCCGCTCGCGATCCTGCGGCGCATCGTCACCGCGTCATCGCGCGCGGGCGACCTTGTCATCGACTGGTGTGCGGGCAGCGGAACGGCCGGCGCAGCGGCGGAGGAGCTGCGCCGGCGTTACCTGTTGATCGACGAAAGCCGCGACGCGATCGCCGTGATGGCGCGCCGCTTACCGAATGCGGTGGTGTCGAGCGGGGCGGACCCGGATGAGCGCCGCGCACGACGCGGCGGCGCCGGCGACGACGAGCCAGAGGCCTGCGCCGAAACCGCCTGAGGCGCCCGTCGCCGGGACCGTCGTGCTCACTCCCTGCACCGCGGCGTCGACGATGACCGTGAAGGAGCCACCGCTCGCCGAGCAAACCGCCGCCTGAGGGGTCTGTGCCGGACTCGCGGTCGGCGTTGGCGTGGTGCTGGTGTTCGGCACCGGGCATGCGCTGGCCTCGTCGAAGCTGACCTTCGCGGTGCCGCTGTGCGCCGCCTTGAAGCTGGCGAACCCGCTGCCGTCGGCCTCGGTGCCGGCCCCGGCAGGGGCGAGAACCGCACCGTCAGAGGACGTGGCCGACAGCGTGCCGGACCCGTTGTAGTGGAAGCCCGACGGCGCCGGCGGCGCCGGCGGCAGGGTCAGCGTGATCACGTCCCCCACCGCCACATGAAATGGCGAGGTGGGTATCGGCGTCCCCGACCCGAAGGTGAACGTGAATGTGGCTGCAGCTGCGGTCGCGGCGGCGCCCACGGTGCACGCGCCTGCAAGCGCGACGGCACCCGGAACAAGCCACCAGCTCTTGGAAGACCAACCCCTCATGACGACTACCCCCCTTGTGTCCCCCTCGGACAGCTCTTGCGTGATTACCGTCTGCGACGGTGACGAACAACGTGACGCCCGACGAGCGCGGTGCCAGCTAGAACGGCGCCCGTCGCCAGAAGTAACGCACCGACGCCCGCCGAGCCACCGGAACCCACAGTCGGTACGCCGGTCGACGTCCCCA
>DASUWI010000074.1:0-16208 GCA_036378495.1 Candidatus Dormiibacterota bacterium | reverse complement strand
CCCGCCCCCGCGTATCGCGCCGAGACCGTCGTCGACATCCCGTTCGTGCGGCACGGCGGTGAACCGCTGCTGCTCCAGCTGCGTCACTTCGTCCGGCTGCTGAACGGACAGGTCGATGCCGCGGCGGAGCGCGACAGCATCCTGCCCGCCCACGAGATCGCAGCCCTGGTCGAGCAGGGCTGCGGCTGATGGCCCCGCGCATCTCGTACGTGCTTCCCGTGCACAACCAGGAGGCGGTCATCGCGCACTCCGTGGCCAGCCTCCGTGAGCGGTTGCAAATCCACCCCGGGTCCGAGATCCTGCTGATCGAGAACGGCTCGAGCGACACCTCGGCTGCGGTGTGCGCTGCACTTGCGCAACGACACGGCGCGGACGCGGTACCGGTGCGCATGGCGCGGTCGGCGCAGGGAATGGGCCACGCCCTGCGTTGCGGCATCGAGCATGCGCACGGTGACGTGCTCGTGCTGACCGCGGCCGACATGCCCTTCGGCTTCACCGACCTCGACGCGTACCTCACCTGCAGGCCGCGGCCGGCCGTCGCGATCGGCTCCAAGGCGCACGCCGCCTCGCGAACACGCATCCCCCTGCAGCGCCGCGTGATGAGCCAGGCGTTCCGGCTGTTGCGCTGGATCGTCCTCGGCCTGCACGTGCGGGACTCGCAGGGCACGATCCTCATCGACGCGCAGCTGGCGCGTGCGCTGGCACCGAAGCTCTGCTGCGGCGACTACCTGATCAGCACCGAGATCGTGACGTGGGCGAGCCGCATGGGACACGCACCGGTCGAGCTCCCCGTGACGTACGTTGCGCCACGCAGCTCGACGGTCTCGCCGATCCGCGACTCGGTGCGCATGGCGAAGGGCCTCTTTGCGCTTCGATGGCGGCTGCGCTCGCAGCCGGCGGCGCGATGAGCGCGGTGGCGATGCGCCCCATCCGCATCTCCGAGCCGCGGCTCGGCCCCGATGTCGAGGCGCTTGTGCTCAGGGTCCTGCGCAGCGGCCGCCTCGCACAGGGGCCGATGGTGGATCGCTTCGAGGCACTCTGTGCCGCCATGGCGGGCACCACGCATAGCGTCGCGGTGTGCAGTGGCACGGCGGCGCTCGAAGCAGCGCTGCAGGTTGCGGGCGTGGGTCCAGGCGACGAGGTGGTCACGAGTCCCTTCACCTTCGCGGCCACGCTCAACGCCATCCTGCGTCGCGGCGCGACCGTGCGCTTCGCCGACATCGGTGACGACTTCACGATCGACGTCGCGCACGTGGAGTCGTTGGTGGGCCCGCGCACGCGCGCGCTGCTGCCGGTGCACCTGTACGGCCTCATGGCCGACATGGAGGCGCTCCATGCGGTCGCGACGCGACAGTCACTCGCGATCGTCGAGGACGCCGCGCAGGCGCACGGCGCGCTGCAGGGCACGCGCCGCGCCGGCGGCACGGGTCTCGGCTGCTTCTCCTTCTATGCAACCAAGAACGTCACCGCCGGCGAGGGCGGCTGCATCACCACCGATGACAACGCCGCCGCCGATGCGCTGCGGGTGCTGCGCAATCAGGGAATGCGGCGACGCTACGAGTACGTCGTGGCCGGGGAGAACTGGCGCATGACCGACGTGGCCGCGGCGATCGCAATTCCGCAGCTCGAGCGCTTGCCGCAGATCGCGGCGATGCGGCAGCAGAACGCAGAGCGACTGTCGGCGCTGCTGGCCGGCGCGGAACGCGTCACCCTGCCGCGCGTGCCGCTCGGGCGGCAGCACGCCTGGCATCAGTACACCGTCATGCTCGCCGAGGGCGTCGACCGTGACCACGTGGTCGCACGGCTCGACGGCGTGGGCATCGAGTGCGGCGTGTACTACGGGCGCTTGGTGTGGGATCACGAGGCCTACCGCGATCACCCGCTGGTGGTCGCCGACCCCACCCCACAGGCGGCGGCGGCCGCACGCTGTTGTCTGTCGCTCCCGGTGCATCCGGCATTGAGCAGCGACGACCTGGAACGCATCGCCACAGCCCTGCTCGCGGCGCTCGACTGACGCCGCTGCCACCCTCAGCCGTTCTCTGCCGCCCGCACGGCCTCCTCACGTGTGCGGAAATCGTCGGTGCGCGTGATCACGCCATCGCGCACCGTGAAGACGATGAACAGGCGACCGTCGGGGAGCAACGGGTTGCCCGCAAACCGGCTGCCGGCGAGCCCGGCGACGACGCGGTCGTTGCGCTCCAGCAGCTCGAGCCACTCGACGCCACCGTGCATGCGCTCCATGTTGGCGCGCATGCGCTGCAACACCGGGTCGCGTCCCTGACAGACGAGCTCGGGCTCGACGCCCTGCTGCACGACGTCTGGGTGCAGCGTCGCGGCGACGCCGTCGATGTCACCGCGCCCGCGCGCATGAAAGTGTTCGAAGACGACCTCGAGCGGGCTCTCGGTGTCGGAATGGTCGCCGGCCACGCGCCTACGCCGGGGTCGTCGCCGCCAGCAGGTCGGGACCCTGATCCTGCGGGCCCACCAGCGCCAGACGCACCTCGGACACTCCCGCCTCCATGAGCTGCGCCGCCTCGAACACCTGCTGCGCCGTCACCTGGGAGATGGCGTCTGCTCGCTGGTCGGGAGTCTCGAGGGGAAGCCCGGCACGCCAGCGTCCGCCGAAGTAGCGCGCGCTGGCGATCGCCGTCTCCGTCGAGCGCAGCAGCCTGCCGATCATCGCCGACTTCGCCGCCGCCAGCTCGGCGCGGCCCACCGGTTTCGCTGCCAGTTTGCGGAGCTCGCGAAATGCCAGCTTCGTGGCCTTGCTCGCATCCTTGGGACGGGTGGCGGTGGAGATGGCGAACATGCCGGTGTCGTCGAAGCTCTCATGGTGCGCGAAGATGCTGTACGCCAGCCCGTTGCGCTCCCGCACCGTGAGGAACAGCCGCGAGGACATGCCGCCGCCCAGGATGTGGGTCATCACCGACAGCGGGGTGCGCCTCGGGTCGTGCGCGGCGATCCCGGGCATGGCGAAGAGCATCCGCGTCTGCGGTTCCTGGTTGGGCCGCACGTCGGCGATGTAGCGGTCGCCCTGTCCCCACTTCGCCGGCACACGCGGCTTGGTGCTGCCGTGGGGGATGTCGGCGAGCAGCGTGGCCGCGTCCTCCGTTGTGAGGCTGCCTCCACCGGCGATCACCAGGCACATGGACGCCGGCGAGTAGAAGGCGCGGTGGTAATCGACCAGCTGCTCGCGCGTCGCCTGCTCGATGACCGACGCGAACCCGGCGGCCGACCACGACATGGGTTGATCGCCGCCGAACGCCACGGCGCCGATGCGATCGAAGATCCAGCCGTCGGGATCGGCGAGGCGCATCGAGAGCTCCTGCATCACGACGTTGCGCTCGCGCTCCACCTCTTCGGCGGCGAACAGCGGATGGCTGAGCATGTCGCAGATCACGTCGGCCAGCTCACGCATGGCCGTCGCCGGACCCTCGGCGAAGTAGGCCACCTCCTCGGTGTCGGTGTAGGCATTGGTCGACGCTCCCAGGCGGTCGATCTCCGAGGAGATCACCTTCGTCGTCGGCCGCCGGGTGGTGCCCTTGAAGAACATGTGCTCGAGGTAGTGCGCCAGACCCGACGTCGTCTTGGTCTCATCGCGCGAGCCGGCGCGCACGATCAGGAACACGCCGACGTTGCGGGAAGGCGTTGGCGCGTTGAGCAGCGAGACGCCGGTTGGGAGCGTGGTCAGCGTCGGCTGATAGAGCTCGGTTGCCATCGCGGTCAGCTCGTCCCGGATTCCCAGGACGTGAGGTAGCGACGCTGCTCCTCGGTGAGCGTGTCGATGTGTATCCCCATCGCCTGCAGCTTGAGCTGCGCCACCTGGCTGTCGATCTCCTGGGGCACGTCATGCACAGCGATCGCCAGGCTGTCGTGATTCTTGGCGACGTACTCGGCGCACAGCGCCTGATTGGCGAAGCTCATGTCCATGACCGCCGCGGGGTGTCCCTCAGCCGCCGCCAGGTTGAGCAGCCGGCCCTCGGCGAGCACGTGCAGGGTGCGCCCATCCTGCAGATGGTGCGACTGCACGAACGGCCGCGGTGCCGTCACCTCCTGGGAGAGCTCGTCGAACGCTGCGAGGTTGAGCTCGTCGTTGAAATGGCCACTGTTGGCCACAATCGCGCCGTCCTTGAGCACGGCGATGTGGCGCCGGTCGACCACATTGATGTCGCCGGTGACCGTGATGACGACGTCGGCCTCGGGTGCGGCCTCCTCCAGCGGCATGACGCGATAGCCGTCCATCACCGCCTCCAGCGCACGCGTCGGGTCCACCTCCGTCACCACCACGTGCGCGCCCAGCCCGGCGGCGCGGCTGGCCAGCCCGCGCCCGCACCACCCGTAGCCGCAGACGACGACCGTGCGGCCGGCGAGCAGCACGTTGGTGGCGCGGATGAATCCGTCGATCGTGCTCTGGCCGGTGCCGTAGCGGTTGTCGAAGAGGTGCTTGGTCAGTGCCTCGTTCACCGCGATGATGGGAAAGCGCAGCTCGCCATCGCGGGCAAGCGCGCGCAGCCGGATGACGCCGGTGGTGGTCTCCTCGGTGCCGGCGATCACGCCGTCGAGCAGGTCGCGGCGTCCCTTGTGCAGCTCGGCGACAAGGTCGGCGCCGTCGTCCATCGTCAGCTGCGGGCGGGTGTCGAGCACCGCCTGGATGTGCTGGTAGTAGCGGTGCGAATCCTCGCCCTTCACCGCGTAGGTTGGGATCCCATAATTGCGGACGAGTGCGGCGGCGACCGGGTCCTGCGTGGACAGCGGGTTGCTGGCGCAGAGGGTGACGTCGGCACCGCCCATCTTCAGCGTGATCGCCAGGTTCGCCGTCTCGGTGGTCACGTGCAGGCACGCGCCGAGGCGCAGACCCTGGAGCGGACGCTCGCGGTCGAACCGCTCTTGGATCAGGCGCAGCACCGGCATCTGCAGGGCGGCCCAATCGATGAGTCGCTGACCCTCAGGCGCCAGGCCAGGATCGGCGATGTCGCCGGCGGGTGTGCGGGTGGCTGCCACTGCTGCCTCCATTGTGGGGGTGTTCAGAGGACGAGCACTGAAGTGTGCCCAATCGAGCCGAGGGCGTGGCTGCCGTCGAGGCCGTCGAGTTCGACGAGAAAGGCGCACCCCGCGATCTCGGCGCCCACCCGCTCCAGCAGGGCGATCGTGGCCGCTGCGGTGCCCCCGGTGGCCAGGAGGTCGTCCACCACCAGGACCCGCTGGCCGGTCTGCACCGCATCGGCGTGCACTTCGAGGACCGCCTCACCGTATTCCAGCTGGTAGGCCTGCGACACGGTGCGCCGCGGCAACCGGCCCTGCTTGCGCACTGCGATGAACCCCGCGCCCAGCTCGTGGGCGATGGCTCCGCCGAGGATGAACCCGCGCGACTCGATGCCCGCCACCGCGGTCACGCGCGCCTCCCGCCACGGATCCGCCATGGCATCGACGGCGGCGCGCAGTCCGCCGGGATCGGCGAGCAGGGCGGTGATGTCACGGAAGACGATGCCCGGGCGGGGAAAGCCGGGGACGTCTCTGATCAGGGAGCGGAGATCGACCATGCGCCGCCGCAGTCTAGAAGGACTGGCCTTGGCGTATGATCGCGCGGCTCCGAGCCATGGCTGACACCGCGCTCATCACTGGGATCACCGGTCAGGACGGTTCCTATCTCGCCCAGCTGTTGCTGGCACGCGGCTACCGCGTGTTCGGCCTGGTGCGCGGTCAGAACAATCCGCGGCTGGCGTCGGTCGCCGCCCTGGCGCCGGGGGTCGAGTTCGTCGAGGGGGACCTGCTCGACCAGTCGTCATTGATCGCCGCGTTGGAGATGTGCCAGCCCAGCGAGGTCTACAACCTCGGCGCCATCAGCTTCGTCGGCCTGTCCTTCAAGCAGGCGGTGCTCACCGGGGAGATCACCGGCCTCGGCGTCACGCGCGTGCTCGAAGCCATCCGCACCGTGAACGACCGCATCCGCTTCTACCAGGCGTCGAGCAGCGAGATGTTCGGCAAGGTGCGGGAGACGCCGCAGACCGAGCTGACGCCGTTCCACCCGCGCTCCCCGTACGGCGTGGCCAAGACGTACGGGCACCACATGACGGTCAACTATCGGGAGAGCTACGGGATGTTCGCCTGCAGCGGCATCCTCTTCAACCACGAGTCGCCGCGACGCGGGTTCGAGTTCGTCACCCGCAAGATCACCACGGCGGCCGCGCGCATCGCGCTGGGCCTGCAGGAGACGGTGCAGCTCGGCAACCTCGATGCCCAGCGCGATTGGGGATTCGCCGGTGACTACGTCGAGGCGATGCACGCGATGCTGCAGCAGCCGGAGCCGGATGACTTCGTCGTCGCCACCGGTGAGGCGCACAGCATCCGCGAGTTCCTGGATCTCGCGTTCTCGCACGTCGGGCTCACATGGCAGGACCACGTCATCACCGATCAGCGGTTCATCCGGCCGGCAGAGGTGGACCATCTCGTCGGTGATGCGTCCAAGGCGCGCGCCCGGCTGGGGTGGCGTCCGCGCGTCTCCTTCGAAGAGCTCACCCAGATGATGGTCGACAACGATCTGACGACGCAGCGGGCTGCCGCGGAGGCGAGCGCCCGCGCCTAGGCCGGATCTCTTTCGCATCGAGGACGTCGGGCGGTTCGACGACCGCGCACTGGCCACGTTCCTTGCCCCTGACGACGGCGGGATTCGGACCGAGGATCTCGGCCTGGCCCTGGCCGGCTGCGACACGGCGCTCATCGAACGGGTTGCGCGTGGCCTCGCAGCGGAGACGGCGGCCGAGTTCCGGGCGCTCAGCGCGGCGCCGGCTGCACCGCATGCGGTGGCGGCGGCCCGACGCCGCGTCCTTCGCCGTCTCTTCTGGCCGCTCGTGTACTGGCTTCGCCCTGACGACTACGAGGCGCTGGTAGACGGCGAGCTCATCCCCGATCGCCTCATCGACGAGCTCGAGCTCGACCGCCGGGTCGTGTGCGACATCGGTGCGGGCAGCGGGCGGTTCTCCCTGATCGCAGCCACCCGGGCGCGGCGCGTCGTCGCCGTCGACGCCGTGCCTGAGCTGCTCCGGCGTCTGCGCCACCAGGCCGCGCTGCGAGGGCTCGACAACATCGAGACGCGCCGCGGGGACTTCGCGCAGCTGCCGCTCGAGGACGGCAGCGTCGACGTGGCCGTGGCCTGCTCCTCGTTCACCAGCCGCGGGCCGCTTGGCGGCAGCCGCGCGATTCGTGAGGCGGAGCGCATTGTGCGCCCGGGTGGAACGGTGGCGGTGATCTGGCCGCAGCACCCGCGATGGTTCGCCGCCCGCGGGTACGCCTGCGTGCACGTGAGCGCTCCCGCCGCGGTGCGGTTTCGCGACGTCGCCACGGCGGTCGAGCTCTGCCGCACCTACTACTCGGCCGCCGCCGCGCGCTGGGTGCGCGAGCACGCCACCGCCGAGGTTCCCTACTCCGTGCTCGGCGTCAGCCCACCGTGCGAGGTCTGCGTGAAGACCGTCGCGCACACGGCTCCTACTCCTTCGCGGTGACCTTGTACTCCAGGTAGGCGCCGAACATGAGCCGCGTCTGCGCCTCGAGCGCGGGGATGACGCTCAGCGCGAGGCCGACGATGGGGTACAGGAACAGCTGCACGTCGGCCCAGCGGCGCCGCCACCAGCTCCACGCGGCGGGCTTGGGCGACAGCCTCCGGTCCACCTGGATGAGCGCCAGCGTGTTGAGCAACGTGATGGTGAGGATGCCGAACGTGGTCCAGCCGATCACCGTGGCCGCTGTCGAGAGGCTGTAGTCGAGATCGATGAATGCGGGCAGCGCCCCGCCGAAGAAGAGAAGGAGCGGCAGCGCCGCCCACGTGAGGTGGTTGGTGACGAGGAGGCGATACCGCTGCATGCGCAGCCGCCCCGGAATCTCCGGGTGACGCATGATCCGCATGCTCACGTAGGGGATGTCTGTCGCGCCCCAGGCCCAGCGCTTGATCTGGTTGTACTGCGACTGGTGCGTCTGCCCGTAGTCGCGGGCCTTGGGCGCGTCGCCGTGCACCGGCAGAAACGCGGGGCGCACGTGCAGCCGCTCGCCGTAGCGGAAGAAGCTCTTCCAGAAGAAGCGCGAGTCCTCCGGGATGACGTCGGCGTCCCAGTAGCCGACCTCGTCGAGCAGCACGAGCGACATCGTGTACGAGGAGAACATCACGAGGCGATGGGTGTTCTGGTGCAGAAACATCTGCCACTGCGTCGCGGCCGTGGCCATCACGCGCACCGCCGCGGGCACCCGCCACAGATTGTTGAGGAACAGCGGTATCGGCTGCCAGATCGAGGTCGTGCGGTCCTCGACAGTGCAGAACTGCGCCGTCATGTACGCGAAGTACTGCGGGTGCAGCCGGAAGTCGGAGTCGAGGTCGGTGACCATCGTGAGGCGCGGGTCGAGACCCAGCTCGTCGCAGTGGCGTTTCAGCACCGGGCCCCCGTACGACATCGCCGCCGACTTGCCCACCACGATCCCCGGCAGCAGCGGGTCCTTGATGTGCAGGAACGACCGGAAGCGGCCCCCGAACTCCTCACGAAGCCGCTGCACGTTGTCGATCCCGCCCTGGTCGGTGGCGCGCGTGATGATCGCGCAGACGCGCTGCTCGACCGGGTAGTTCTGCTCGGCCAGCGCTTCGACGGTGGCGCGCAGCACCTCGTACCGCTCGGTGTAGGTGGGGATCAGGGCGCAGTGCACAACCTGGCTGGGGCGAGGATGGTCCGCCGGCAGCTCGGTCTCCAGCGCCTCGCACATCGCCCACCAGTCCTGCTGCTGGGTCGCCTCCAGGGTGGCGAGCGAGCGGCGAACGCACCGCACGGTGAACACGGTGCGCCCAAACCAGTACAGATCGAGCGCGATGGCGCCCGCGCCCAGGATCCACAGGTTGCTGGGATCGTTGAGGCGGATGGCGAAGGCCGTCACCAGGGGGACCAGAAGTACGAACCAGGTGAGCGCACCCGGTAGGATCTCCAGAAGACGCTGCTGGGTGCGGGAGGACAGCGTGACACCGCGAAGCAGCGTGATCATCGTCCAGGCCAGTCTAGGGAGTACGAACGCGGGGCCAATGCCGGAAAACACCGACGCCAGCACCAACGACGAGACCGTCGACGAGGATTCCAACGGGGGCGGGTCCCGAGACGACGAGGACATCGATCTCGAGGAGGTCGACGACGACGACGACGACGGCGACGGCGACGACGACGACGACGACGAGGACGAGGACGAGGACGAGGACGAGGGCAAGGAGGAAGCCGCCGAGAAGCAGAAGCCGAAGCCGGTGGTGGTGGCGGCGCCGGCGCCGTCGCGTCCCCAGCCGGGCCGGCCACCGAGCGCACGCGAGGAGCCGCCGCCCCCGTTCTCGACCGGCGAGCGGGTCATCCTCACCCAGAACACGCGGCCTCGCACCGGGTCGCCGATCGGCACGTACGCGGTGGGCGCGACGGGAAAGGTGGAAACCGTTCTTTCCCAGACGGCGATCGTCAGGTTCGACGGCAACCCCGAGTTCAAAGAGGTGGTCGCCTTCGTCTGCCTCAAATCCGCCGAGACCCCGGAGCGGGCGGAGGAACTCCGGCGGGCGATGCTGGAGCCGCGCCTCGCCCTGCAAGAGCGCACCGGACGGCCTGCTGTGGCACCGGAGACCAACGGCGCGCCGCCGGGCGCCGGCGCAGCCGCTCCCGCGAGGCCCGCTGCGGAGCCGGATGCGCAACCTCCGGCCACACCGGGCGGCGGCACCAAGTCGCCGGCAGCGCGGGCGGAGACTCGCAAGTCCTCCCCGGCCAAGGCGACCGCAGCGACGACGGGCGCTGCGGCGGGCAGGGCAAGGGCTGAAGCGGCCTCCGCCGGCTCGCAGCGCGCCGCGGCGCAGCCGAGCAAGCCGGCGGCCGCGAAGCCCGCGGTGGCGAAACCCGCCGCCAAGGCTCCTGCGCGGAAACCCGCGGCCAGTGCCCCGGCGGCCAAGGCTGCCCCGAAGGTTGCCACGGCGAAGGGTGCCACGGCGAAGCCGGCCGCGCGGGCCGCGACCAAGCCGGCCACCAAGGTCGCAGCCGCAAAGCCTGCCACCAAAGCTGCCACAGCCAGGAAGGCCACCCCCAAGAAGACGCCGGCAGCAAAGCCCACCGCCAAGGCTGCGACGGCCAAGAAGGCCACGCCGAAGAAGGCGCCCGCTGCGAAACGGCCCGTCGCCAAGGCGGCGCCCAAGGGCGCCACCGCTGTGACGCGGCCCAAGGCGGCAGCGAAGCCTCCGGCCAAGGCTGCGGCCAAGCGAACCGGCGCCAAGGCGGTGAAGGCGCCGGCGCGCGCGGCGGCGAAATCGGGAGGCACCAGGCCCAAGACGAAGTCGGCGCCGCGAACCGCCGCGCGCAGCTCGCCGGCGCGATCCGCGAAGCCGGCGGCCAAGGCCAAAGCCAAGACGAAGCCCGCCTCCGGTTCGTCGCGCCGGGCCCGCGGCGATCGCCGCCGCTGATCGTCAGCGGTAGAAGCCGCGATAGTCGGGGGGCAGCAGCTCCGCCACCCGGTGCCCGATCTCGTCGGCAACCACCTGGTCGACGCCACGGCCGTGGCGTGCCTGGGGCGTGAACACCTCCCCGATGGCCACGGTGACGGGCACACGCCGCGGGATGAGCCGGCCTCTGCCGAGCGCCCGCTCGGATCCCCAGATCCCGATCGGCAGCACGGGCACGCCTGAACGGCGGGCGAGGAACCCGATGCCCGCCTCGGCCCGTTTCATCCCCGGCTCCGCGGCGCGTGTTCCCTCGACGAACAGCAATACGCGCCCCTCGCGACCCAGCAGGTCGAGCGAGGTGCGCAACGCCCATCGATCCGCTGCGCCCCGGTCGACGGGGAAGCAGTTGCAGCCACCGAGCACCCACGCGAGCACCGGGTTGCGAAAGAGCTCGCGCTTCGCCATGCAGAACATCGTCCCCGGAGCGAAGCCACCGAAGATGAACGGATCGACGTTGCTCAGGTGATTGCACGCGACCAGCAGCGGCCCCGCGGTCGGCATCGCCGTGAACGCGCCGACGTCGAGCGCGCCGCCGAACACTGTGCGAAGCACGGCGCGGCACATGGTGGACACGGCCCGGTATCGCCACGGGCGACGGCCGTCGTCACGGACAGGAAAGTGCTTCGGGAACCCACGCACACGCGCGGAGGTGGCCCGCGCACGCCGGTCGTCTGGAGGCGCGCCGGAGCGCACCGCGACGGACTGGCCGTCCGTCACCGCCCCACCTGATCGATCACCTCGTGCACCCGGCCGGACGGTGCGTCGCGCGAGAACACGTAGAACGCCATGCGCGCAGGCGTGGCGCGCAGCACCTTGTCGAACCGCGTATGCAGCGCGCGCTCGATGTCGGGCTCGCGGCGCAATCCCGCCGACCCGAAGCGCTCCTCCCACCACCGTGAGCCGGCCCACACCAGGTGGCCGTGCAGCGGGTACCCGTCGTCGTCCACCTCGATCTGCTGGAAGAGGCGGTTGAGCCGCAGGTCGTCCTGCCAGCTCTGCAGGTGTGGTGCCCAGATGGTTCCGTACACGGGATCCTCGCCGTACGTCGGCACGTTGGCGAACACGAAGCCGCCCGGCTCGGTGAGCTCGGCGACTCGCTGAATGTACGTGTCGAGCCTGTTGGGATTGAAGTGCTCGAAGATGTCGAGCCCGAACACGAGGTCGTACGGCTGCTGCAGGTCGAGGGTCAGCAGGTCCCCGCGGTGGATGTTCGGGCGCACCGCCGCCGGGGCTCGGCGAATGGCGGCCGCGCTGATCTCGACTCCTTCCGCCGGCACACCGCGGTCGCCGAGGCATGCCAGCACCGCGCCGCTGGAGCAGCCGATCTCCAGCGCACGCTGGGGCCGAAAGCGCGACAGCAGCTCCGCCATGGTGCGCTTGTCGTCGTCGATGCCCAGTGTCCAGATTCCCGGCTTCTCGTAGTAGTCGTACTCGAGGATGCAGCGCTCGAGCCAGTCGAAGTCGCCGGGCTCGCGCACCGTGAACACTCGCGTGGTGCCGCCGTCTCCGTTGGGCACGTCCGCATAGCTCGCCGGGCGCAGCTCGCATAGGTTCTGAATCGTGAACGAATCGGCGAGGACGCGATTCATCGACTCCTCCGAGAGTGCCAGGCGTATCAGCACCTCGTTGCGTGAGGCGCCCGCACGCAGCATCGCCACGTAGTGCGCGGAGCCGCTCCGGTCTGCAGGCCGGTGCAGCACCATGCGGTACGCCTGGTCGACGAAGGCCTCGTTGGAGCGCAGGTCCGCCCGGCTGATCACCTCCGCGAGCACCCCCCGGGCGCGCCGCAGCAGCTTGATCACCGTGGCCGCCGCCTCGCCCGCGCCGGGGCTCGCCGCGCCACGGCGGACCGGCCGCCGGCGCGCTGCGTCGCTGGTCGTGCGCATGGAGCATCGACTCTACGCGCCGGGCGCCTTCCTTGCGAGTGGACGGCTCGCATGTCCCTATCAGCGCGCCGTTGCCGTGACATGACGGTGATGCAACAGCGCGTCCGATACCGCAGCGACAGCTTGTCAGACCGCGGTCGACGACGGTGCCGCTGCAACGTCACGAACCAGTTGCCCGTCGAAGGCGGCCAGCGACGCGTCTCCAAGCTTGTGCACGTCGCCGCGAGCGCTCCGTGCAACAGCCTCGCGATCCCCCAGAGACAAACACGAGGCGAGGAAATCCTATGCCCGCAGGCCGCGGTTCCGGCACCCGCACTCGCAAGAGCTCGCGTCGCAGTGGCGCAGCAATGGTCGCGGTCGCAGCGACCTTGGTGGCCGGGATTGCAGTCACGGCGTCGCCGGCGCGCGCCGCCACGAGCGCACCAGCCGGCGCCGCACCCGCCCCGTCACAGAACGATGCGCACAGCGCGCCCGCGATTCCGGCGCAGTGCCAGAACGCGGCCGCATTCGTCGACGTTGCTTGGCAGGGACCGAGCTGTCAGGCATCGGGGAAGCTTGTGGTGCGACTCCGCAACGGCCACGCGCTGACGGTTGCACCACCCGACACCATCGCGGCACTGGCGAGCACCGGCGGCGCGTCGCCGTCGGGTCCGGCGCCGGCCAGCACCACGGGCACCTGCGTGAACCCGGCGACGCACACCCACGTCGAACTGTACTACGCGCATTTCGCAGGCCAGGCCGACAACATCGGCGGACACGTCGGTGACATCCAGACAATGTTCGCGCAGGTGGACTCCAACTACGTCGACTACGACTCCCGCTACTACGGCGGGCCGGACATGCACCTGTACGTGGAGTGCGACGGCTCCGGCAATCCCATCGTCCACGACATCGGCCTGTCGACCACGATCGGCGCCAGTGACTTCTCAACGATCGTCAGCGACATGCAGAACCAGGGCCACACCAGCTCGCTGGCGCATTACTGGGTGTGGACCGACGGCAATCCCACGTCCGGGTATGCCGGGCAGAGCAGCGTCATCGGCGACGATTCGCCGGGAGCGGCGAACGCAATCAACTCCTCTGACGCCTACTCCGTCAACTACGGCTACACCGCCGGCAACTCGGGGGCCTCGATCTTCGCGCACGAGAACGGCCACGCCATGGGCGCGGTGCAGCTGAGCGCGCCGGACTCCACCGGCGCCTGGCATTGCACCGACGGCCGCGATGTCATGTGCTACAACGACGGTGGCCCGAATGGCCGCGCGTACACCACTGCTGACTGTGGCAACGCGCCCAACGGCACGGCCCTCTTCGACTGCCGCCGCGACGACTACTTCAACCCCTGTCCCGCTCCGGGAACCTATCTCTCGAATCACTGGGACGTTGCCAGCGTGAACAACGACTGGCTGAACGTCAGCGCTGGACAGAGCTCGACGGCGTTCTACTACCCGCCGCAGAGCGTCATTCAGGGCACGTCATCGCTGTTGAGTGTGCTGGTCTCGGGCGGCGGGTGCGGGGGCGGAACGGTCAAGTTCACGTACAGCGGCGGCACGCTGGGGACGGGCTCGGTCGCGAGCAACGGCATCGCCTCGGTGTCGCTCGCCTCGCTGCCGCTGGGCCACTACTCCGTCAACGCCAGCTTCAGCGGCTCGGGTCTTGCCGGGCCGAGCTCGACCACGACTCCGGCCACATTCGACGTCATCCAGGCTCCGTTCAAGTCACTCGCGGTCATGAACGTCTTCGGCGGTGGGTACCCGGTGCAGGCGTCGCTCGTGGGCGCTCAACCCGAGAACTGGCCAGGATGGGGCATTGCCGCCGGCATGGCCCTCACACCCGACGGCAAGGGCGGATACATGCTCGACGGCTGGGGTGGCGTGCACGCTTTCGGTGACGCGCCGGCCGTCGTCGACACGAGCTACTGGCCCGGCTGGAACATCGCGCGTGCCATCGTGCTTCGGTCCGACGGCAAGAGCGGCTACCTGCTCGACGCCTGGGGTGGGCTGCATCCATTCGGCGTCGCCGGCGACGTGCCACCGCCGGTCACCGGTATCACCGGGTACTGGCCGGGATGGGACATCGCACGGGGAGTCGTGCTGCGGAGTGACGGCGTCAGCGGCTATGTGCTCGATGCGTGGGGCGGGGTGCACGCGTTCGGCGGCGCGCCCGGCCTTCCCATCTCTGCCTACTGGTTCGGCTGGGGCATCGCCCATTCGCTGACGCTCGACCCCGACGGTCGCGGCGGCTACGTGCTCGACGGGCTCGGCGGTCTGCATCCCTTCGGCAACGCTCCGAGCGTCTCTGTCAGCGCGTACTGGGCCAACTGGGACATCGCACGCTCCGTGGTGTCGGTTCCCGGGAACGGCGCCGAAGGATGGGTGCTGGACGGCTTTGGCGGGCTGCACCCCTACGGTGGTGCGCCCTCGGTCGCGCTCTCCACGTCGGGCTACTGGCCCGGCAGCGACGTCGGCCGCGTGGTCGCCGCCAGCTAGGAGCGAACCCGCTCCCCATGCCCGGCCGCCGGCGGACGCTCTGCCTGGGTGCGTGGTGCCTGGCGGTGCTCGCACCGGCGGCGACGCTGTCGCTCTGCGCCGGCACGGCGCGCGCGGCCACGGGAAACCAACCCGGTGGCGTGGTGCTGGACGCGTGGGGCGGGCTGCATCCCTTCGGCGGGTTCGCACTCTCGACCACGGGCGCCATGTACCAGCCTGGCTGGGACATCGCCCGTGCCGTCGCGATTCGCGATGACGGGTCGGGAGGCTGGACACTCGACGGGTACGGCGCCATCCATGCCTTCGGCTCCGCTCGCCCGGTCGTCAGCCCGGTGTGGACTCCGGGAGCAGACACCGCTCGAGACCTCGCGGTCGTGTCGGCTGACGCGCAGGGATATGCGGACGGCGCTGCCGGATACGTGCTCACCGCGGACGGGGCTATCCATCCCTGGGGCGGCGCGCCCGCCCTCAGCGGTCCAACCTGGCCGGGACAGGACGTGGCCCGCGGGCTCTTGATCCACTTCGCCGGCACCACACCGGACGGCGCATGGGTGCTGCTCCGCGACGGCACCATCGTCAACATCGGCGCCGCGCCGGCGATGTCGCTACACGACGAGCGCGTGCCGGCCGTGTGGCGGCATCTCCATGCCAATGCCGACGGCACCGTGTGGGCGCTCGCCGATTGGGGTGTCACGATCGGCGCCGGAGCCCCCGGATCGGGGCCGTCGGCACCCGAGACGGCGAGCTGGTCGGGGTACGCCGACTGGGGCAGCCAGGATCTGATCCGCGACGTCCATCTCAGCGGGCTCGGCGCGGGGGCGGTGCCCACCGCGACGCCGCAACCTGTGAGCCCTGCCGCGCTCACGGCCTACCGCAGCGCGTACCGCCCGGCCGGCGGAGTCTCGCTTGACGCGTGGGGCGGACTGCATCAATTCGGCGGATGGCCGCTCAACAAGGCGGGTGCGTCGTACTGGTACGGCTTCGCAATCGCACGAGCGCTGGTCCTGCGCGAGGATGGGGCCGGTGGCTGGACGCTCGACGGCTACGGCGGTGTCCACGCGTTCGGAGCCGCGCCGCCGACGCCGGCGAACGTGTCGTACTGGCCGGGGTGGGACATCGCCCGGGACGTCGTCATCACATCGCACGACGCGCACGGCAACCTCGACGGACGCCAGGGCTACGTGCTCGACGGCTGGGGAGGCGTGCACCCATTCGGCGGCGCGCCTTCGCTGCCCGCTGCGGCGTACTGGCCCGGCTGGGACATCGCGCGCGGCCTCGACGTTCACCTGAACGACGCCGGTGTCCCCGACGGCCTCCTCGTCCTCGACGCGTGGGGTGGCATGC
>DASUWI010000073.1:0-4369 GCA_036378495.1 Candidatus Dormiibacterota bacterium | reverse complement strand
GCGGGCACGACATTCCAGGGTCGCGACCGCGCGACCGGAGCGGTGAGGTGGACGGCCACCCGTGTCGATCTCGTCTTCGGGTCGAACTCGCAGCTGCGTGCCATCGCCGAGGTCTACGCCAGCGACGATGCCAAGGCGAAGTTCGTGACCGACTTTGTCCGGGCATGGGACAAGGTGATGAACCTCGACCGGTTCGACCTGGCCCGAGCCTAGCGGTGCAGTGGTGACCGGTTCACCGGAGCCGGTCACCACCCGTCCGTCTACGGTCGCTGCGCTCAGACGCGCTGCGGCACGGAGTGCGATCATCACCCTGGTGAGCGAGATCGAGGACTTCAGGCGAGCGAAGGACCACATGTTCGTTCACGACGCGGACTCGCCCATCGGCGTCGAGGACCGCGAGGAGTTCGCCGGTCTTGCGTACTTCGCCCCCGATCCCGCATTCGTCATCGAAGGCCGGGTCGGTCCACCCTCGGTGACGGATGACCTGCGCATGCCGACGTCGAGCGGCGAGGAGGTCGTCTACCAGCGCTTCGGGACGGCGCACTTCAGCGTCGACGGCAGCCCCGCGCAGCTCACGCTGTTCTCGGTGGAAGGGGAGAGCGACCTGTTCGTGCCGTTTCGGGATTCCACGTCGGGCGCCGAGACCTACGGCGCCGGCCGCTACCTCGAGGTGCCGCGGCCGGAGCACGAGCATGTCGAGCTCGACTTCAACTACGCGTACAACCCGTACTGCGCGTACTCCGAGGCGTACTCGTGTCCGCTGCCGCCGCTCGAGAACTGGTTGAAGGTGCCGATCCGCGCCGGGGAGCGAGTGTACGCCGGCTCCGACCACTGAGCCGCGCCAGCGTCGTCGACGTGCGAGCTCAGTGGCGCGGCTGCGCCGTCAGGTAGGCGAGCACCGCGTGCACCCGGCGGTTGTCGCCGGCATCGTGGGGCAGGTCGAGCTTGGCGAAGATGTGCTGCACGTGCGTGGCGACCGTCTTCGGCGACAGGAAGAGCTGCTCGCAGATCCCCTTGTCCGTGCGTCCCTCCGCCATCAGGCGCAGCACCTCGACCTCGCGTGCCGTCAGCACGCTGAGACGCTCCTGGCCCGCTGACGCCGACACGGTCGCGTCGACGATCGCGGGGTCGACCACCGTCTCGCCCGCTGCGATGCGGTACAGCGCGCCGACCAGCTCGTCGCGATGCAGGACGCGCTCCTTCAGCAGGTATCCGCGGCCCCGCGGGCTCTTCTCCACCAACACTGCGGCGTAGGCGGGCTCGGCGTACTGCGACAGCACAAGCACGCCCACCGCCGGCGAGTGCAGCGCCAGCTCATCGGCCGCTCGCAGCCCCTCGTCGGTGAACGCGGGTGGCATGCGGATGTCGACTATGGCCACGTCGGGCCTGTGCAGCAGCGCTGCATGGAGCAGCGAGCCGACGTCTCCTGCCTGCGCGACCACCTCGATCCCCGCGGCGTCGAGCAACCGGGCCAGCCCCTCGCGCACCAGCAGCGAGTCGTCGGCGATCACGACTCGCATGGGAGCACCGCCCTCACCACAGTGCCGTTGCCGGGAAGGCTGTTCACCGTCAGCGTTCCCCCCGCGGCCTCGACGCGGTCGCGCAGGCCGGCGAGCCCGGTGCCTGCGCCCACGGCGGCGCCGCCGACGCCGTCGTCACCCACCTCCACCGACACCGTGTCGCCGTCGCGGACGATCCGCACCTGCGCCCGGGTTGCGCGCGCGTGTTTGGCCACGTTCTGCAAGGCCTCGGAGACGACGAAGTACGCGGTCTTCTCGACCAGCGGGGTCACCTGCAGCTCGTCCGGTGCGGCGACATCGACCGGCAGTGCGGTGCGCGCGGCCGTGGACCGCACGGCGCCCACCAGGCCCTGGTCGGTGAGCAGCGCCGGATGTATGCCGCGCGCCAGCTGGCGCAGCTCGACCAGCGCCGCCTCGAGCTCGGCCTCGGCCTCGCGCAGGAGCTCCGCTGCCGAACCGTGCGAATCCGTCTGGTCGCGCGCCAGCTGCAGCGCCATGCCGATGGCGAGCAGCCGCTGCTGCGCGCCGTCGTGCAGATCGCGTTCGAGGCGCCGCCGCTCGTCATCACCGGCCTGCACGATGCGCGCGCGTGACGCACGCACCTCGTCGAGCTGCGCCGCGACACGCGCGTGCAGGCGGTCATTCTCCAGCGCCAGCCGCGTTGCGGCCGTGACCGCGTCGAGCAGGCGCGCATCATCGCAGACGCTGCGGTCATGGATGAGCGCGCCGAGCGGCTCGCCGTCGTCGCCGCTGATGCACGTCATCACGCGGTCGCCCCCTTCCGCCGGTAGCAGTGCCGTGCCGCGGGCGTCGATGTATGCACCGGTCTCGGGATCCCACACTCCCAGGCGGAGCTGCGGGTCATGCAGCACCGGGGCCAGCAGGGGTTCGATCGTGTCCGCTCGCGCACCCGCGAAGCGCGCCAGCAGGTCGGCGATGTGGGAGCGCTCCAGCCTGCTGCTGTAGAAGCCGGCGAAGAATGCGACGGCGATGCCGAGCTCGACGGCGTGGTCGATGAGGTCGTTCGCCTCGAAGGGGCCCACGACGATCGTGGGCAGGAGGTTCTCGACCAGGTCCTTCAGCGATGCGGCCACGACCACGGCTGCCACCGGCCAGAGCCGGAGCCGCTCGCGATTCGACGCCGCGATGAACCGGCGTGCCACCAGTGCGGCGAACACGGCCACGAGGGCGACGATCAACGCGGTCTCAGTGGTGGCGAGCGCGCCCGCCAGCGCGGTGTCGGCCTGCAGCAGCGGCGGCCGTGCCGGACACCCCGACTCCGGGCAGCCGAAGAGATCGCGGGCGGGGGTGACCAGGAGCTGGGCGGCGCCGACGGTCGCGAGCGAGGCGTACGCGAACGCCACAAACCCGCGCTCCGGCCTGCCCCGGAGGCGGCCGCTGGGATACGCAAGAGCGGCGTGCGCCAGCCAGACGCCGCTCAGCAGGTTGATGACCCACGACACGGAGATCCACGCCGGATGGGGGATGAGCCGCACGGGGCTGACGACGAACCACGCGGTGTACCCGACCAGCAGCGGTCCCACCACGTTGCGCGGGCGCGACTCCCACACCGCCAGGCTGATGTAGAGCGCGGCGAACCCGATGGCGAGGTCGTAGACGGCGTAGATCGGGGTGTTGAGGTGCTCGGTCAGCAGCACCGACTCCGCCGCCAGCCCTGCGGGGAGCGCCAGCACCCAGATCGACCGGCGCAGCCAGGGTAGCCACGACCACGGCCGCGTCACGCGATACACCTCAGCGCCGCTGGATCAGACGCGCAAGTCGCTCCACCGTTAGCTCCGACTTGGTCACGAACGTGCGCCGCTCCAGCGTCTCCCCCAGGTCGTCGGCCGTCTTGCTCGAGGTGAGCAGAACGATACCCCCCGAGGCGGCCAGCTGATCGGCGATGTCGATGCCGTTGCCGTCGGGCAGCATCACGTCGAGCAGAACGACGTTGGGCTGGAGGTCGCGCGCGGCGGTCACCGCGTGCGCAGCGTCGGCGGCCTCGGCGATGACGTCGTAGCCGGCGGCGACCAGCATCCGTCCTGCGAGCCGGCGGAACGATGGATGGTCGTCGACGACCATCGCTGTGGGACGCACGCGGTGAGTATCGCGAGACCACGCCGGGCGCGCATCGGCAGAACTGCTGACGCGTGGCGCGTGGTGCCGCGAGGAAATCAGCAACCTGCTCGATGTATCGCACCGGGTTCCTGGCCGACGCTGCAGCAAGCACCGCACGTGCCCGCCCATTTGTCACACGTGGAGGGACACCCCGATGACATCGACCACCGAGGCCGCGATCCACGGCCGTGCATCCGCCGCATCGACAGCGAACGCCGAGCCCGGCGACGACCAGGTGTGGGGCCGCGTCGGGCGCAACGCGGGATGGATCTGCGGCATCGCGCTGCTGCTGGCCTCGGCGGCCATGCTCGTCGACGCCGTCGGCGTGCTGGGCAGCGCGCCCGGGTTCACCACCACCGGAGGCGGGGAGCTGCAAGACCAGGCGAGCTTCTTTCGCGGGCTGTTCGCGCATCAGCGGCAGATCCTTCCCGACATCGTGCTGCGCACCGGGCTGTTCCTCATCGCGTACCTCGCGCTGGTGCCGTTCGGGCTCGCGCTGCGGCGGCTGCTCGGCCGCGCTTCCACCGAAGCGCAGCTGGCGTCGCAGCTGATCGTGATCGGCGGCGTTCTCGCCGCCGCGAGCCAGCTGGTGACCCTGGTGCAGGTCGAGACGTGGCGCGCGGACTGGTCCACCGTGGACCCGCAGGTGCTGCTGTCGTACGCCACAGCGGCCGGCACCATGGACGCCCTCAACCTGTGGCTGTCACTCGCCGGCCTCCTTCTCCTTGGCG
>DASUWI010000072.1:0-54449 GCA_036378495.1 Candidatus Dormiibacterota bacterium | reverse complement strand
AGCGGTCGAGCAGCTCGCTGGTGAAGGTTCCCGCATTGCCGGCCGACATCACGTCCTGCGCATCGGTGTTCTCGAACCAGATCCAGATAACGTGGCTGTAGACGGCCGGAGGTCGCGCGACGAAGTTGCACAGCGGATCGTGCAAGCGTGGCGGGACTGTGGCGCTTCCACCGCCGGACGCTCCGCATGCGGCGACGACCACCAGCGTCACAGCGGCTGCCACCGTCGGCCGCAGATGCCGCCCGCAAGACGCCATCGACCTTCCCGTGGCGGGCATTGTGCCACGGGCGCCCTGCTACACTCGCAGAGTCCTGCATCCGGCAGCGCCGTTCGCACACCTCACGGCGACCGCAGCCCGGGTGCCTCATGTCCACAGGAACACGGAGGTGGCGCGGTGACGCGCGACTACGAATTGATGTACATCGTCCGGCCGGAGCTGGACGACGATCAGCTGCGCGCTGCCGTGACCAAGGTGCGCGGCATGATCGAGGCGCAGAACGGCGAGGTGGTGAAGACCACGCTGTGGGGCAAGCGCCGCCTCGCGTACGAGGTGGCGCATCTGCGCGACGGGCATTACGTCCTCGTGGTGCTCCGCCTCGACGGCGACCGGGTGGCGCCACTCGACCGCGCCCTCCGTATCGACGAGACGGTCTTCCGCCACCTGCTCGTGCTGCACCAGGGGGAGATGCCGGAGCCCGACGGGGAGATCGAGGAGATGCACGTCGAGCCCGCGGCTGCGCCGGCGGACTCCGAGACGTCGGAACCCACCGTCGCGACGACGTCCGCCGCGGGAGAGGAAGATGACGAGGAGGGGGACCTCGAGGAGTTCCCCGATGAGAGTGACGACGAAGGAGACCACTGATGGCCGGATCTCTGAACCGCGTGATGCTGATCGGCCGCCTCACCCGCGACCCCGAGCTGCGCTACACGCCCAGCGGCACGCCGGTCTGCAACCTCGGCATCGCCACCAATCGCTACGGCCAGGACCAGAACGGTGAGCGGCGCGAGTTCACCGACTTTCACGACGTCGTCGTCTGGAACATGGGCAACCGGAAGCTGGCCGAGCTCTGCGGCCAGTACCTGCAGAAGGGCCGCCTCGTCTACATCGAGGGGCGGCTGCAGACCCGGTCCTGGGACGACGCCCAGACCGGGGCGAAGCGCTACAAGACCGAGGTCAACGCCTCGGACGTGCAGTTCCTTGACGGCCGCGGCGACGCGGCAGGCGGCGCGCCGGTCGGCGCCGGGGCGGCCGTCGGCGGGCAGCCGGAGGGCGCCGCGGGTGGCGACGTCGATCCCGATGACATCCCCTTCTGACCATGCCTGACTACGATCGCCGCCGCCGCAAGGTCTGCAGCTTCTGCCTCGAGCACGTCGAGTTCATCGACTACAAGGAGGTGGCCCGGCTGCGGCGCTATCTCTCGGACCGCGGCAAGATCCTGCCCCGACGCATGACCGGCACCTGCGCCAGGCATCAGCGCGCGTTGACGGTGGCGCTCAAACGAGCGCGCCACATCGCGCTGCTGCCCTTCTCAGCCGATGTTAGGTAAGTCTGCGTAGGGGAATTCACGTCCCCCGAAGGGGACACCGCCTCCGCCCCGCTCCTTCTGTGGAGAGCGGGGTGCCATCGATCTTTGTCGTCAGCGATTCAGGCGCGCACCACACTGCGTCCGCGTCACCTGTAGGCAATCGCAATAGATGCAAAGAGCCCACGTCGTCGTGGGGCAGATCACCCTTGGTTGTACCTCGCAAGCGTGGTTCCATCGCGAGCGTCTCAACTTCCGTCGGGGGGACCTTCATGCTCAAGACAGCGTTTCGGCTCCTGGCGACAGCGCATCGTGGTTTCGTGATCCGCGTTCCCTTGTTGATAGCTACAGCCCTGGCCCTGGCTGTTCTTGCTGCGTGCGGCGCCCCCAGTTCCGGTAGCACAGCGTCAGACATAAGCACGCTGCCGCCGGACAACTCTACGTTGCCACCGGCCACGTCCACGGCGCCACCCGTTACCAGCGCGCCGACACCTGTGCCTACCCCGACCGGCCCCATCCTTACGGCACAGCAGCAGAGGGCAGCACAGGCAGCGCAACAGTACTTGAAGCTGCAAGGCTTTTCGCAGCAGGGACTCATTGACCAACTCTCGTCGTCCTACGGCGACGCCTACTCGGTCCAAGATGCGACTGTCGCCGTCGACAGCCTCAACGTGGATTGGAACGCCGAAGCCGTGCAAGCAGCCAAGAGCTATCTCGCGCTGCAACCCTTCTCATGCAATGAGCTGATCCAGCAACTGGACTCGTCGGCCGGTGAAAAGTTTACGGTCGCTCAGGCTACGTACGGAGCGACGCAAGCAGGAGCTTGCTAATGAGCGGAGGCTGAGCTTGACGTCGACGGACCCTGGCGCGGGTTTAGTGGCGGCGAGCACGAGTCAGATTCTCGATCTCGTCCTTAAGGTCGCTGAAAGCACCCGCGAGATTGGCCACGATCTTACAGACGAATTCGCGGAACTCCCGATCGGTTGTGGCTGTAGTCCACCTCACTTCTCTGGAGGGCGAGGTACACCCGGCGCAACTCTTTCGTGCTACTGCACTCTCAGTCGGGCGTCGGCCCGGAAGTTGTCATCGTGTCTGTACTACTCTGCGTTGATTGTCACGGACAGCGAGACTGTCACCGTGCATACGCTCAGCGTGGTTGCGCGGATCAGCCGGTACGTCCGCTCAGGCGGCAAGTCCCCAAGAAGCGAGGCGCATGGTCGTGTACCAGCTCGGCTCAGGGGAATCCATCCAGAAGTAACAAGTTGGACGGTAGCGCATGGCGTGAGCGTACCACACGCATGTTCGATGGAAGAGAGAAGTAACAGCCGCAACAAACCTGCCCCAACTCCGCACCCACGGAAGGGAAGAGGGGCAGAATGTGGACGGGACGCCGGGAACCGCCCTGGCTGGGCAGCCCCGGCGCTGACTGCCAGGAGGTGCCGCGGGGGTTGCGCGCGATTCCCGCGGTACCGTCCTTGCTCGGTCACCAGCCAACGTACCGCGCTGAGCCCCCGTCACTAGTGAAATTCTGTGTTACTGCGGCGTGACGTCGCGGTAACGAACTGAATGCGATATCCAGGTACCCCTCATTGGCATTCCGGGTGACCCGAACACGGGGGTGCTGCATTTGTATGGGGAGTCCGCTCCCCCGTCGGCTTATACTCGCTGCGGGCCATGCGCCTGCGGGCTCGTCTTCTCTACGTCCTCGTCATCGCCCCAGCCGTCGCGGTTCTCGCGGCAGCCTCAGGCCTGACCGTCCACGCCCAGGACACGACGGCAGAGCCCCAGCCGGTCATCATCGCCCTCGACCCCGGACACGGCGGCGCTCCCATTCCCGGAAACCCGACGCAGCCGTTCGACCCCGGCGCCATCTCCGCGGACGGCCTCATGGAGAAGGTGGTCACGCTCGACGTCGCCCAACGTGTCGCCGTGCTCCTGCGTCAGGATCTGGTGAGCCCGGTGCTCACGCGGACGAGCGACACGTGGGTGACGATCAGTGACCGCGAGCAGATCGCCATCGATGCGCACGCGGAGCGCTTCGTCAGCATCCACTGCAACTCGTACGCGGACTCGTCGGCGTCGGGATCGCTGGTGCTGTACCCGGGCGACGCCAGCCTGGCCTTCGCCCAGACGATCGCCAACAACCTCGGCACCGGGCTGGCGCCTTCTGGCGTGCCGGACCAGGGTGTGGTGCTCCGCGACGACTGGTGGATCCACAACCCCATGCCGACGGCGACGGCAGAGATCGCCTACCTCAGCAACCCGCGCGAGGCGGCGCTGCTGGCGTCGGCGGACTTCCGGCAGCAGGTCGCGGTGGCGATCCGCAACGGCATCGAACAGGGCGACCCCGACATCGCCACGCGCAAGGCGCAGCTCCTGGCCTGGCGGCAGGCGCATCCGGGCGCCACACCCAGGCCGGCGCCCGTGGTGCACCCCGTGACCCAGCCCGCGCCCGCCTCGCACTCCGCGACAGCGCCAGGCGGCAAGGGCGGGGCCGCTGGTGCCGTGCTCGCCGTGCTCGTCCTGCTCGGCGTCGGGGGCGCCGTCGTCTGGTACCGCGAGCCCCTCCTTCGCGCGACCGGGCTGCGCAGGGCCGCGGCCCGCCGCCGGCGGCGACGGGTGCGCCTGCAGACGCTGACGGCCATCACCGAACAGCGCTGGGTGCAGCGCAGCGTGTACGACGACCTGCCGTTCTGACCCCGAACGGCCCGCTCCAGGGCCGTTGCTAGACTCAGGTCGCCGTTTGCCCACCGCCATCAGGTATCGCCATGCTCGAACAACAGTTGCGCGTCCCCGGTCCCACACCGCTTCCCGAGCGTGTTGTGCGCGCCTCCTCGCGGCCGATGATCAACCACCGCGGACCCGAGTTCGCAGCACTCCTCGAGAGTGTTGTCGGCGGACTCCGCTGGGCGCTGGACACCACCAACGACGTGTTGCTGTTCCCTGCGAGTGGCACCGCGGGCCTCGAGGCCGCGGTGGTGAACGTGCTGAGCCCGGGCGAGCGCGCCCTGTTCTGCACCATGGGTTCATTCGGCAACCGCTGGGCCGCCATCGGTGAGGCGTATGGCGCCGATGTCGTGCGGCTGGCCGTCGACCCCGGCGAGGCGATCGACCCCGAGGACGTCGACCGCATCCTCGCCGAGCACACCGACATCAACACGGTGTTCGTCACCCACAACGAGACGTCCACCGGTGTGACCAACGACCTTCCCGCCATCGCCGCGGTGGTCAAGGGACGCGGCAAGCTGCTGTGTGTCGACGCGGTGAGCAGCGCCGGCTGCATCCCCCTGCATGTCGATGCTCTCGGTGTCGACGTGCTGATCACCGGCTCGCAGAAGGGATGGATGGCGCCGCCCGGCCTCACCATGGTGGCGGTCAGCGCCGCCGCGTACGAGCGGGCGGAGTCGGCGCGCCTGCCGCGCTTCTACCTCGACTTCGCGCGAGAGAAGAAGTACCAGGACCGCAATCAGACATTCACCACCCCGCCGGTCTCGGTGCTCTACGCCATGGACGAGGGGCTGCGCATCATGCGCGAGGAGGGGATCGAGAACGTGTGGGCGCGCCACGCGCGCGTTGCGCGCATGGTTCGCGCGGCGGTGCAGGCGATGGGTCTCAAGCTGCTCGCCGCCGAAGGCCACCGCAGCGACACGGTCACGGCGGTCCTCAACCCGGCGTCCTCACCGGAGGCGCTGAAGGAGCTGCTCACCCTGCTGCGCACGCGCTACGGAGTCGTGCTTGCCGGCGGCCAGAACGAGCTCTCCGGCCGCATCTTCCGCATCGGCCACCTGGGCTTCATCGACGACTCGGACGTGTACAGCATCGTATGCAACCTGGAGCAGGGCATGCTGGACGTCGGTCTGCGCAGCCGTGTCGGGCTCGCGGCGGCGGCGGCGCTGTCGGCGCTGCGCGACGAGTCGGCGGCCGCGGCCGAACCCGCCGGGGTCCGGTGACGGTCGCCACCGAACCCCAGGCGGCGCTGCACACCGCGACCCGCATCCTCGTCGCCGACCCCATCGCCGACGACGGCGTCACCCGCCTGCGCGCCGCCGGCGAGGTCGACGTGGCCACGGGGCTGGACCCCGCGGCGTTGCGCGAGCGCATTGCTGAGTATGACGCGCTCGTGGTTCGCAGCGAGACCAAGGTGACCGCCGATCTGCTCGAGGTGGCCACGCGCCTGCGCGTTGTGGGCCGCGCCGGCGTCGGTGTGGACAACATCGACCTCGACGCGGCCACGCGGCACGGCATTCTGGTGCTCAACGCACCGACGGGCAACACCATCGCCGCGGCGGAGCATGCCGTCGCCATGATGCTCGCCCTCGTCCGCAATATCCCGGTCGCCGACCAGTCGCTGCACGGTGGTCGCTGGGAACGGTCGCGGTTCATGGGCATGGAGCTGCGCGACAAGACCCTGGGTGTCCTCGGGCTGGGCAAGATCGGCTTCGAGGTTGCCCGCACGGCCAGCTCCGGGCTGCAGATGCGCGTGATCGCGCACGATCCGCTGGTGACCGCGGAGCGCGCCACCCAGGCGGGGGCCGAGCTCGTCGAGTTCGAGACACTTCTGACGGAATCCGACGTCCTGACGGTGCACGTGCCGCTCAACGACGCCACGCGCGGCGTCATCGGCGCCGCCGAGCTGCGGCGCATGCGCCCCGGGGCGCGGCTGGTCAACGTCGCCCGCGGCGGCATCATCGACGAGCAGGCGCTGGCCGATGCGATCCGCGAGGGCCACGTCGCCGGCGCGGCCATCGACGTGTTCACCGCCGAACCGCCGGCGCCGGACCACCCGCTCCTGCAGCTCTCCCAGGTGGTGGCCACGCCCCACCTCGGGGCCAGCACCCGCGAGGCACAGGTGAACGTCGCCTTCGACGTCGCCGATCAGATCGTCGAGTACCTGCAGGGCGGCTCTCCGCGCTACGCGGTGAACGCCCCGACCGTGCTGCCCGAGGAGCTCGAGCAGCTGCGGCCATACCTGGAGCTGGCGCTGCGCATCGGATCGCTGGCGGCTCAGCTCGGCGGCCGCGGCATCCGCCGCGTGGTGTGCAGCTACGCGGGCGAACTCGCGGACTCCGACACCACGATCGTCACCAGCCACGTGCTGCGCGGGCTGTTCGCGCACTTCACCGAGACCCGCGTCAATCCGGTGAACGCCAAGGTGGTGGCGAAGTCGCTCGGCGTCGACGTCGACGAGCGCCACACCACGCGGCCACTCGACCCGGACGCGCCGCTGCTGGTCGAGGTCGTGGGCACCGAGCGGCTGCGCATCGCCGGCACGCAGTTCGACGGTGAGCCGCGCATCACGCGCATCGACGACTTTCGCGTCGACATGCAGCCGTCGGGCACCTTCCTCGTGGTCACGCATCAGGACCGCCCCGGCGTCATCGCCGCGGTCTCCAGCCTTCTTGCCAGAAACGACATCAACATCGCAGGCATCGAGCTGGGCCGGGAGCGTCCCCGGGGGCTCGCCGTGATGCTGATGCAGGTCGACGATCCGGTCTCCGGAGAGCTGCTCGAGGAGATCCGCACCACCGCCAAGCTCGACCGGCTGCGCCAGGTGCAGCTCTGAACGGGTAGCCCAGCTGGCGCACGTCCGGCCCTTTCGCGGCCTCCGCTACAACCCCGATCACGTGCGCCTCGGCGGCGTCCTGGCCCCGCCGTATGATGTGGTCGACGACGCGCAGCGCGACACGCTCTACGCGCGCGACCTACGCAACGTGGTGCGCGTCGACTTCGGTGTCGAATACGCGGACGACGTGCCGGGACGCAACGATCGCTATACCCGGGCGGCGCACTTCCTGACCTCGTGGCTCGAGCTCGGGGTGCTGGTGCGGGAGCCGGCGGCCACGATGTACGTCCACGACCACGAGTTCCAGCTTTTCGACGGGGTGCAGCAGCACCGCCGCGGCATCCTCGCCGTCGTCCCGGCCGAGCCCTGGGAGCGGAGGGAGCTGCTGCCGCACGAGCGCACGCTGCGCGGGCCCAAGGCGGATCGGCTCGCCCTCCTCCGCACCCTGCGGATGCAGACGAGCCCGGTGTTCGCCGTGTGGTCCGGCGCTGACCTCGAGCCGCTGTTCGCACGCCTGCGCGAACGCCGGCCGCTCCTCGGGGGGCGCACCGACGGCGAGTTCGGGTCCGAGAAGCACCTGCTCTGGCCGGCGACGCCCGAGGAGGCAGAAGCGTTCACCACGGCGCTGGCGCCTGCCACGCTGTACGTCGCCGACGGCCACCATCGCTACGAGACGGCGGTGGCCTACCACCACGAGCGTGCTGCCAGCGAGCCGGGCGCGCCGCCGGAGGCGCCCTTCCGGTGGTGTCTTGTCTACCTGTCGGACGCCGCCGACCCGGCGCTGACGATCCTGCCCACGCACAGGCTGGTGAGGCCGGCTGACGGCGTGGCGTACAGCCTCGACGACCTCTGGGCACGGCTCGACGACATCTGGGACCTCGAGCCGGCCATGGACATCGACGCCGCGTTCACCAGGGCCACGGCCATGCGTGGGGACCGGCACGCCTTCGCGGCCGCGGGCGCCGATGGAACCGCGGTGCTGCATCGTCCGCGCCAGGCCACCGCCTCGCCTCGAGCCCGGCTCGACGTGACCGTGCTCGAGACCGAGGTTCTGGCCCCTGCCGGGCTCAGCGCCGACGACATCCGCACCGGTGCTCTCGCGTACACCCGCAGCGTGCGTGATCTGACTGCCGCCGTCGCCCGCCATGAGGCCGTGCTGGGGTTCGGCGTACAGCCGGCCAGCATGGCCGAGGTGATGGCCGTCGCCGATGCCGGGGAGGTGATGCCGCAGAAGTCGACATACTTCTACCCCAAGGTCCCGACGGGCCTGGCGCTCCACCCCGTATGACCGCCGCGTTTGGCCACCGGCGGGCCCGGGTACGAAACGCCATGTCCACCTTGGAGTTCTGAAGGATGCCCACGTACGGTTACCGCTGCCAGTCCTGCAAACGCGAGTTCGATGTGTGGCAGCGGATGAGCGATGAGCCGGTGGCCGCCTGCCCCACGTGTGGTGGCGGCGGCAAGCGCCTGTTCTTCCCCGCCGGCCTCGTGTTCAAGGGGTCCGGGTTCTACGCCACCGACAACCGGCGTTCCCCGGCCGGCGCCAACGGCTCAGGCGACGGAGGCGGCAAGAGCGCCGCGGCCAAGAAGTCCGAGAGCGAGACATCCACCACCCCGAAGAGCTCCCCGAAGTCCGGCGAATCTGCCGGCGCAGCGTCCGGCAGCACCACCGAATAGGAGAATCGACACCATGGCAGCACCCATCACCGTGACGGACACCAGCTTCAAAGCAGACGTGCTCGACTCGCACGTCCCCGTGCTCGTGGACTTCTGGGCCGCATGGTGCTCCCCGTGCAAGATGATCGCGCCGATCGTCGAGGCCCTTGCCAGCGAGTACGACGGCCAGGTGAAGGTCGCCAAGCTCGATGTCGACGCGAACCCGATCACCCCGGGGATGTTCGGGATCATGAGCATCCCGACTCTGATGCTCTTCCGCGGCGGCAAGGCCGAGGAGCGAATCGTCGGTTACCAGCCCAAGACCGCGCTCGAGGCCAAGCTGCAGGCGGTGCTGGCGGCCTGAGCGCCGGTCAGAGTGCGCCCAGCCGGTTGAGCACCTCGCCGGCCAGGTAGAGGGAGCCGCAGGCCACCACCGCGCCTTCGCGCCCGGCAAGACGCGCCGCGGCGTCCATCGCCCGGTCGACGTCGGGTGCGACGGTGGCACCGGGGAGCTCCGCTCCCAGCTCGTCTGGAGACAGGGCTCGCTCGGCGTCGGGGGCGGTGACCACGGTCGCCGCCGGACGCAGGCGGCGCAGCTCACTGAGCATCGGCACGCGCTCCTTGTCGCGCATCACACCGAAGAGCAGCACCACACGCCGGCCGGCGAGCAGCTCCTGCGTCGCATCGACCAGCGCTTTCATGGCCGCGGCGTTGTGCGCGCCGTCGACCAGCCAGCCCGGCTCCCCGTCGACCCACTGCAGCCGCCCGGGCCAGCGCGCCTCGGCGCAGCCGGTCACCACCGCGCTGCTGTCGATGGGGCACCCCAGCTCGCGCAGCGCGTCGCAGGCGATGACGGCGGTGGCCACATTGATCACCTGGTGGGCGCCGAGCAGCCGCGCGTTGACCGCCACAGGCTCGCCGTTGAACATGGTGCGGACACGGACGCCGTCCCAGCCCAGCGACGTGCCCCCGGCGGGTATGTCCAAACCCACGACGGCGAGCGGGGCACCCACCTCGGCGGCGCGCGCCCGGATCTCCTCCAAGCCAGGCGGCAGCGCGGCGGTCAGGGCGAGATCGCCGGACTTGATGATGGCCGCCTTCTCCCGGGCGATCTCCTCGACCGTGTCACCCAGCAGATCGCGATGCTCGAGGTCCACATTGGTCACCGCGGCGACGCCGAGGTCGAGGACGTTGGTGCTGTCGAGGCGCCCACCCACACCCACCTCGCAGACGACGACGTCGGGGGCGGCACGCGCCGCGAACAGGATGCCGGCGGCCGTCAGCATCTCGAACGCGGTGGGCCCCAGATCAGCCGGGAGGGCCTCGGCGGCCGCCAGCACCTCGTCCATCAGGGCGGCGAAGCCGTCCTCGCTGACGCGCTTCCCGTCGAGGATGAAGCGCTCCGTATACGACCAGAGGTGCGGCTTGGTGAGCAGGACCGTACGCATGCCGGCGGCCCGCGCCACCGACTCGACGGTGGCGCACACCGAGCCCTTGCCGTTGGTCCCCGCAACGAGAACACCACGCAGGCCCGCGTCCGGATCGCCCAGCTGACGAAGCAGCGCCTGCGTGCGCTCCAACCCAGGCTTGATGCCGCGCCAGGAGATCGAGTCGAGCATCAGGCTGATGCGCTGGTACGGGGTCGTGTCGCTCACCATTGCCACGCCTCGGCGAGCCGGTCTTCGGTGGATGGCCGCTGCAGCGCCGTGCGCAGCGCCGCCAGCCAGGCGCCCCGGCGCTGTTCGGAGTCCGCGATGCTCTCGAGGGTGACATCGCGGTAGAGGCGGCCGGTGAGGTGAGCGATGGCCGCCTGCAGCTCCTGGTAATCCGTCAGCACGGAGCTGTCCACGCTCGATTCCGGGGTACCGCTGCCCACCAGCACGAATCGGAAGCGTCGCTCGTGCGCCGGCTCGTCGAGAAAGCTCTCGGGGCGCAGCTCGAGCGCATCGAACGCGGGCAGCTTGCCGGCCAGGAGATCGAGCCAGGCGCGTTGCGGATCGCCCGACGCGTCGACGTCTCCGGCGCTGAAGAGCTCACCGGCGAGACGCAGGACCGCCTGCTGGAACTGGCGGTAGTACAGGAGGTCGGGCCCGTTGACCGCTATTCCACCTCGCGGCTCACCACTCTCGTCGATGAACGTGACGCCGAACGGCGAGGCATAAGGCTTGAGCGCCTCGATGGCAGACCACCGGATCGAGAGCTCGGCCATGGTCAGCGCGATGCCGGAACTGCGTGGCGTCGCGCCCGCGCCAGTGACACGGTGTTGCGCAAGAGCATCGCGATCGTCATGGGCCCGACGCCGCCCGGCACAGGCGTGAGCCATCCGGCGACAGGCTCCACCGAAGCACGCTCGACGTCGCCGGCCACGGTCCCATCCTCCGGGGTGGTACCCACGTCGACCACCGCCGCACCGGGTTTGACATAGGACGCGTCGATGCTGCGCGGCCGGCCGATCGCCGACACCAGGATGTCGGCCTCGCGGCACACCGCTGCCAGGTCGCGTGTCTTGGAATGGCACACGGTGACAGTGGCATCGGCGTTGATCAGCAGCGAGGCGAGCGGACGGCCGACGATGACGCTGCGCCCGATCACCACCGCGCGGCTGCCCCGGATCGGGACGTCATAGGCACGCAGCAGCTCCATGCATCCCAGCGGCGTCGCCGGGCCCACCGCCGCGCTGCGGCCCTCGGCAAGCAGGCCGAAGTTGAGCGGGTGGAAACCATCGGCATCTTTGTCCGCCGCGATCGCGTCACTCACCGCGCCGGCGTCGACGTGCGCCGGCAGCGGCAGCTGCACCAGCATCGCATCCACGTCCGCATCGGAGTTGATGTCGTGCACCAGCGTGACCAGCATCTCGGTGCTGCTGTCCAGTGGCGGTGTGTGCAGCCGAAAGCGCATGCCGGCGCGCTCTGCGGCGCGCCCCTTGTTTCTGACATAGATGGCCGAAGCCGGGCTGTCATTGCAGAGCACGACGGCGAGGCTGGGCGGCGCGAGACCGGATTCGGTCATCAGCGCCACGTCGGAGGCGAGAGTGGCGCGCACGCGCGCGGCCACCGCCTTGCCGTCGATGATAATCGCGGTCATCGCTGCACCACCACGGCGACACGCGAGATGCCACCCGGAATCGGCGGTTGCTTGGCCACCCGCACACGCACGGCGCGCGCCATGGGCTGCTCGAGCAGCGCATCCGCAACACGTTCTGCCACAGCCTCCAGGAGGCGGTGCTGCGCCTCCTCCACCACCGCGCGCACGAGCTCGAAGCAGCGCACGTAGTCGATGGTGTCCTCGAGGCGGTCACTCTCCCCGGCCACGCTCAGATCGAGCGTGAGCTCCACGTCGACGTAGATCCGCGAACCGAGCTCACGCTCCGCATCGAGGTCTCCGTGATGGCCGAAGAACTCCATGCCCTCGAGCACAAGCCGATCGGCGTCACCCACCCGGTCGATTGTAGAGACGGGCGCTGCCGCGCCCGGCTACATCGCGGTGACTTCGCGCTCCGGCTTGAGGATCTGTTCGCGATGGTCGACGGGGTTGACCATCACGACCTGGAACAGGTCCTCGAAGTCGCAGCTGAAGAGCTGCATCAGCGACTGGCGCAGCTTGGGACCCGGGTTGCGGGTGCCCGCCTCCAGCGCGGGGATGTAGTTCTGCGTCACGCCCAGACGCCTGGCCAGTTCGCGCTGGGTGAGGTGATGACGGTCGCGCATCGCCCGAAGGCCGGTGGCCCGGACCTCTACATTCACGTGGTTCACGTTAGTCACGCGTGAGTGTGTTTGTCAATGCAGAGCGTCCGTTTCGCCTATCCAGCGCGGGTGTGTAAGCTCGCCGCGTGTGCCGGGTGTGTCTCAAGCGTCCGGAGATCCCCGACGAGCGCCACGGGCGGTGCGAGCAGTGCGTGAAGAGCGGCCGTATCGCGTTCCGCTTTCGCCTGGGGCCGGGCCGCGGCGGTGGCTATGCGGTGAAGGCGGGCGAGCTCTCGCCGCACGCCCTGCGCCAGAAGTGGCGGGAGCCGATCCAGCACTTCGGCGGCCGCCCCAGCACGCGCCCGCACCTCGGGCTGCACGAGGTCGAGCTGGTGACCGCCAAGAACCGCGTGGAGAGCGTGCGCATCGCGGCCGACCTGCAGGGCCACGACCAGGAGGTCAGCGACGCGCTGCGTCAGGCGGCGGAGCGCACCGACACCAGCTGGTAGCCGCCCGCTCAGCCGTTGAGCAGGTGCCACCACCAGTCGGGCGCGCCCACGGGGTCCGTGGTGACCACGGCCCAGTCGAGGGCGGCGCCGCCCGGCGGTGAGCCGCGCACGGTGGCGACCTCGGTGCCTGCGCGGGGAGCCGGCGCGGCGGGCCGCCTCACGACGCTCAGGTCGAACGCCTGGCCCAGCCGCGCCACAACAGTTCCGCGCACGGCGCGCACGGCGACATCCGACCGTGCGCCCCACGGCTCGCTGACGCTCCCGGCCACCTCCGGCGTCGCCGTGGCAAGGTCGACGGCTGTGTAGCCGGCGAAGGCAGCGGTCATCGCGTCTCGTGCTGCCGCGAACGCTCCCCCGAGCTCCGGGTGGTCGGCGTCGACCGCAGCGTCCGGGGGCTGCGAGAGGGCTGCGCCGTAGAAGGTGACCGGCGGCGCGCCCGGCGCGTACGAGTGCCGCGCCGCAAACAGCAGGCAGCCGCCGGCAGCGCCCGTCCATCCCGTCTTCAAACCCAGCCAGTCGCTGCCGCCGCTCAGGAGAATGTTGAGGTTGCGAAGCACGGTGCCGTCGGGGAGGGTGGCCGACTGAGTCTGGACCACGCCGGCGAGCGCGGGCACCGCCAGCGCGGCCCTGGCCAATCTGATCAGATCGCGGACGCTGGCCACAGTTGCATCGCTCACGCCGCTGGCGTCATCGAAGTGGCTCTGGGTCATCCCCAACGCCATCGCCTCGCCCGTGGCGCGCGCGCTGAATGCGGCAACGCTGCCGGACACCCAAACGGCCAGGGTGTCGGCGATGTTGTTCGCCGAAGGCAGGAGCAGCGCCAGCAGGAGCTGACGCTCGGTGAGCGTCTCGCCCGCCTGCACGGCGATGGCGGAGCCGCCGGCGGCGGCGTCCTGCTCGAAGAATTTGACGTCCTGCGCGCTGAGCGTCAGCGACGGCCCGTCGGCGCCGGCGTCGAGGGGATGGGCGGCGAGCACCACGAGCGCTGTCATCACCTTGGCCACGGAGCCGATCGGCCGGGGTGTGTCCGGGTCCGCGGCGCCGAGGTCCAGACCCGCGTCGCTCTGCAGCAGAAAGCTGCCGGCGGACGGCACCGGGACGGCAGGTGGATCGCCCGGCGCGAGCACGAGGTCATGCTGAGCGGTAACGCTGACTCGGGGCGCCGGCAGCGGCCCTCGAAGACGCAGGACCGCGACTGTGCCGCCGGCCGCCACCACGGCGACCCCGGTCGCCATCGCGGTGACGGTGAACGCCCGTCTCACGGGATCACGACCGCATCTTCGGGTTCGGGTTGCTGCGCAGCCCGTACGATGCTGGCGTGGGGAGCGCTGCGGCGGAGCACGAACACGAGCACGAACATGAACACGATCGCGACCGTGTTCCTGATTCGCACAAGCGCGGGCATGCGCACCACGACCACTCCCCGGCCGCGGTCGGTGCCGGCAGTGGCGGCGCGTTGCGCGTCGTCATCATCAGCTCGCTGCTGCTCGCGGCGGTGGCCGCCGCGGAGCTCACCGCCGCCGCGGTCACGAGCAGCGCCGGCGTCCTCGCCGACGGTCTGCACAATCTCGGCGATGTGAGCACGACCGTCGCGCTCGCGGTGGCATTCATCCTCAGCCGGCGCGCCCCCACCCGTCGCTTCCCGTACGGCTACCACCGCGTCGAGGACCTGGCCGGGCTCGTGGTCCTCGCTCTCATCGTGGGCAGCGCCGTCGCCTCCGGAGTGACCGCGGTCGAGCACCTTATCCACCGGCCTCCGCTGACGTCGCCGGTGCTTGCGATCATCGTCGCGGCTGCAGGGTTCGCCGGCAACGAGGCGGCCGCGCAGTACAAGATCCGCGCCGGCACGAGGCTGCGGAGCCTGGCGCTGGTCGCCGACGGCAAGCACTCCCGCACCGACGGCCTGGCCTCGCTGGGCGCGGTGGCGGGCGTCGCCGGAGCGGCGCTCGGCGTCCCCGTCCTCGACCCGGTGGCCGGCCTCGTCATCACCGTGATCATCGCCGTCGTCGCCTGGGAGACGGGGCGCTCGCTCACCGGCCGGCTCCTCGACGAGGCCGACGCGTCACTGCTCGTCACCATCGAGGAGGTGGCGGCCGCGACCGATGGCGTGCTCGGCGTCAGTGATGCACGGGCGCGCTGGATGGGACGCCGCGTGCTGGCGGAGCTGACGCTCGAGGTGGCGCCCGACACCACGCTGGCGCTGGCCCACGCCCTCGGCGAGGAGGTCCGCCACCGGCTCTACCATCGCATCGATCCCCTCACCGACGTGATCGTGCACCTGGACCCGGCAGGCGACACGTACGCGCACGATGCCGTCTCCCACCATCGCCGGTGACGCGGACGCCGCCGCAGCAGGGAGGGCCGACACCGCCTGAGCGTGCCGGAAGCGGGGAGAGCCCCGTTGCACCGGAGATGACGGTCGCCCCCGACGGGGCCGCCACGCTTGCGACCTTCGGCGCGGGCAGGCGCGCGCTCCGCAACACCATCCTCATCCTGGTCGCGCGTGTCATCTCGCGCCTGATCGCGCTGGTGACCGTGGTGCTGATCAGCCATGCGTTGACCGACACCGCGTTCGGCAAGATGCAGACTGCGGTGACGTACAGCGCGCTGGCGTCGATCGTCGCCGACTTCGGCTTCGCCACCCTGTACGTCCGCGAAGGCGCGCGTACCCCGGCGAGCATCTCGCGACTGCTCGGTTTCGCCATGTCGGCGCGTGTGTTCCTCACCGCGCTCTCGGGGCCGCTTCTCTTCGCCGGCTTGTGGTTCGCGGGCGTGCGCTCGCTCTGGCTGCCGAGCTTCGCGCTGATCCTGGTCGGCGGCTACCTCATGCTGCTGCGCAGCACCCTGTACGCGCTGCAGCGGCTCAACTTCGAGATTCTCGAGATCGTGCCCGAGAGCCTCCTGCTGCTCGGGGTTGTCATCCTCGGCGCGCGCACACACGCCGACACCGCGTTCTATCTCTGGGCGTATGTCATCAGCTACGCCGCCGCGTCGCTGTACTTCCTGGTCGTGCTGCTGCGCACGCGCATGGTCCGGATGCACTGGAACCTCGACCTCGCGATGGTGCGTCCGTGGTTGACCGTCGGCGTCTCACTCGCCATCACCTACCTGTTCACCACGGTGTACTTCAAGGTCGATGTTCCCATCCTGCAGCACTTCCGCTCCTACGCCGAGGTGGGCTGGTACACGCTTGCGTACAAGCCGTTCGAGGCCTTGCTCTTCATTCCGGTCACGCTCCGCAGCGTGATCTTCCCGGTGATGTCGCTGTACAAGCGCGCGGCGCCGGACCTGGTCCTGCCCACGGCGGAGCGCTTCTTCAAGGCGCTGGCGCTCATCGGCTGGCCGGTCACAGTGGGGATCTTCATCCTGACGCCACAGTTCAACGACCTCCTGCAGCTGTATCCCCAGTCCGAGGCGTCGCTGCACATCCTCGCCCTCGGCATCTTCTTCGCGTTCGTCGACAACACGTTCGCGGCCACGTTCAATGCGGTCGACCGGCAGAAGACGTTCGCCTTCATCGCGCTCAGCGGGCTCGGCATCAACGTCGTGCTGAACGCGTGGATGATCCCGCTCTTCGGCTACATCGGCGCCAGCTGGTCCACGGTGCTCACCGAGATGGCGCTCGTCGCCATCGGCTGGACCGTGCTGCGCGCCCAGGTGGGAACGCTGCCCGTGCTGCGAAGCACATGGCGCATCTATCCGGCGGGGTTGGTCATGGGCGCGTTCATCTTCGCCGTGCACCCGCAGGGCAAGTTCGCGCTGCTCCTGGTCACGGCCGCAGCGGCGATCATCTATGTCGTGTGCATCGTGCTCTTCCGCGCGCTCGACTCCCAAGAGCTGTCCGCGCTCCGAGCGATGGCGCGCAGCAGGTTCTCGTCATGACGGCCACTGCGGCGGCGTCGGTCGCCACCCGCTCGAGCGCCGGCGAGGGCGTGCCCGGCCCCGGCTGGGACGCGCGCCTCGTGCGACTTGGAGGCCACTTCCTGCAGAGCCGGGCATGGGCTCGCTGCCAGGTCCGCATCGGCGCGCGTGTCTTCTACGCAGCGACCGACCGGTGGGTGTGGCTCGGTCTGATACGGCGGGTCGGCCCGTTCCGCCGGCTCTACCTCCCATACGGCCCGCAGGTGGCGGACACCGACGCGCTCTGCGATGCGCTGCGGGTCGCCGCCATCTGCGCGCGCGCTCACCGATGCGACTACGTGCAGTTCGAGCCTGGGAGCACCGCGTCGTTGGACCCTGCACGCTGTGGCGCCCGGAGAACGCGCTCGCGTCAGGCGGAGTGGACGCGGATCATCCGCCTCGACGTCGACGAGACCCAGCTGCGCGCCGGGCTGAGCAAGGGCCACCGCAGCGCGATCGCAGCGGCCGAGCGCAAGGGAATCGTGGTCCAGCCCACAACGGCGCCGGAGGCGCTCGAGCAGTTCCTGCAGATGCTGCGCGAAACCAGCGACCGCACCGGGATGCCGATCTACGACGACGCGTACTACCGCGCCATCGTCGCTGAGCTCGTCCCGTCCGGCGAGGCGACGATGTACGTCGCCCACCACGGCGAACGGGCCATCGGCGCTGCGATCACGCTCGACCTCGGTGAGACGCGCTACTACGCATTTGCCGCCTCCGCGGGCGACTCCGAGGCACGCCGGCTCGGCCCGGGCCCACCGCTCGTCTGGCGCACGATGCTCGACGCCCGGTCCGCGGGGAAGAGGACGTTCGACTTCTGGGGCATCGCGCCACCGGATGAGGAGCCCGAGCACGCGTGGAGCGGCTTCAGCGCGTTCAAACGCTCGTTCGGCGGCCAGGCGCTGCGGCGCAACGGCACCTGGGATCTGCCCCTTCGCAAGGTCGTCTATGGCGCGTGGCGTCTCGCCCAGGTCGCGCGTCGATGAGGCCGGCAACGCCCGCCGAGGTCCGTGACTGGGATGACCTGGTGCGTGCCAATCCCGACTCGGGGCACATCCTCCAGTCGCGCGCATGGGGAGAGTTCAAGCGGCAGTGGGGCTGGGAGCCGCACTACCGCATCGCCGAAGCCTGCGGCAGCCCGATTGCCTTGCTGCTGCTGCGCCGCCGCGTCCCCGGGCTGGGCGCCATCTGGTACGCGCCGCGCGGACCCGGGATAACGCATCCCGAGCAGATGGTCGCGCTGCTCGACGACCTCCGCGGCCTGCACCCGGGGTTCCTGGTCAAGGTCGACCCCGAGCTGCCCGCTGCAACGGACACCTCGTCGTGGACGTGGGCGCGCATTCTGCGATCCCCGGTCGAGGTGCAGAACAGTGTGGCCACGATCCTCGTCGATCTGAAGCCCACCGAGGACGACATACTCGCGTCGTTCAAGCCGAAGTGCCGCTACAACATCCGCCTGTCGGCGCGTCGCGGCGTGCGCGTGCAGCGCGTCGAGGTGAACGACGCGAGCATCGATGTCATGTATCGTCTGATGGCAGCGACGCAGAGCCGCGCCGGGTTCATGCTGCGGCCCCGCGCCTACTTCGCCGCGTACTGGCGGCTGCATCATGCAGCAGGGCAGGGCGAGCTCTTCTTCGCCGTGCTCGACGGCGAGGTGCTCGCCGGGTGCTTCGTGACACGGTTCGGCGAACGAGCGTGGTACAAGGACGGCGGCTCCAGCCGCCGTCACCACGAGCTGATGGCGCCGTACCTGTTGCAGTGGGAGGTGATGCGCTGGTTGCGCGACCGCGGCGTCACCGTCTACGACCTCGTGGCGGTGCCGCGGCCGGCGGACATGTCACCCGACCATCCGTTCTACGGGCTGTACCGCTTCAAGGCAGGGTTCAACGATCACGTGACCGAGTTCGTGGGCACGTGGGACATCCCCTTGGCGGGCAGGCGGTATCGCCTGTGGAACGCCGCCGGTGAGCGCGTGACGCGGCAGTGGACCTACCGCGTCCACCACGACTTCTTCTTCTGAGCGCTACGCCTTTGCGCGCCCGCTGCGTCCGCCCTTGAGCGCGCTCGCCAATGTGGTGCTGGCCGAGAAACGCACGACGCGACGCGCCGGCACCTTGACCTGCTCGCCGGTGCGGGGGTTGCGGCCGACTCGCGCCGCCCGCTGCGAGGTCTTGAACGCCCCAAACCCATGGATGCGCACCTCGTCGCCCTTCTGCAGTGAGCCGGCGATCGTGTCGAAGAACCAGCTGACCTCGTCGCGCGCGGCGGACATCGTGATCTCGGCGCGCTCTGCGAGCTGCTTGGCAAGAACGTCACGTGTTACCACAGTGGCCATGCATCGTCTCCATGAAAGCGGTCAAGCGGCTGCATTGTAAGAAAGAACCCAGGCAGTTGGCCAATATCCAAGCATTTCCCGGCGCTGAATGGGATGACGCACTGCTCCGGCAGGATGGTCACATACTGCAGAGCTCCGCGTGGCTGCGTGTGCAGCGAGCTCTCGGCCATGCGGTGCGGTGGTCCCAGGGAGATGGCTGGCAGTGGGGCGGGGCGGTTCGCGCCGGCGTCTTTCCGCGATATCTGTACCTGCCCTACGGACCCAGCGGCGGTGGCGCCACACGCATGGCGCTCGAGGACGCAATTCGCGCGGCCGGCTCCGAAGGCGTCGACTTTGTCCGCGTGGAGCCCACAGGCCGTGACGCCCGTGACGCGCTTCGGGCCTTGGACGCGCTGGCTGTGAAGGCGGTGCAGCCGCGGTGCACATGGGTGCTCGACCTCTCGGTGTCCGAGGAGGAGCTGCGGCGCGGCCTGGAGTCCGGCCATCGCAGCCGCATCAATGCCGCAGAACGGCGAGGGATCACGATTCGCTCCACCAGGGAGCCGGGCCAGGTGGCGATCTTCGTGGCGCTCCAGCGGGCAGCCGCCGAACGCAACGCGTTCACCGGGCAGTCGGAGGCGTACCACCACACCGTGGCTGACGTACTCATGCCCCGAGGAGTGGCGCGGCTGTATGTCGCCGAGGCGTCGGGGACGCCCGTCGCTGCATCCATCGCGTTCGACTTCGGCGCCACGCGGTACTACGCGCACTCCGCGTCGCATCCGCTGCTCGGGCGGCAGCTCGGAGCCGGCCCGCCACTGCTCTGGCGCATGATCCTCGACGCCCGAGAGCGTGGCGCCACCACGTTCGACTTCTGGGGGGTGCTCTGCAGCGACAGGCCGGGTCACCCATGGAGCGGATTCAGCCGCTTCAAGCGGGCGTTCGGTGGGCGGCTCGTCGAGCGCGCCGGAACGTGGGAGATGCCCCTGCACCGCTTGCGTCACCGCGCTTTCACGCTGCTCCGCCGCGTACGCTGAAAGCGCGTCGCGGCCTGCGCGCCGGCGCCTGCGATCATGTCGTGGTGTCTACAACGTCGGTGCGCACCAGCCGCGAGGACCGCGTGCTCACGGTGACCATCGATCGCCCGGCAAGGCGCAATGCCATCGACGGCCTCACGGCGCGTGAGCTGAGCTCCGCGTTCAGGGCGTTCGACGCCGACGCCTCGCTGGACGTTGCGGTGCTCACGGGTGCGGGCGGCACCTTCTGCGCGGGCGCGGACCTCACCACGCTGGACGCCGCTGATGAGCGCGCCCTGAGCGTGGAGCGCGAGGGCGACGCCCCGCTCGGCGTCAGCCGCATGCTGCTCTCGAAACCGGTGGTGGCCGCGATCGAGGGCCACGCCGTCGCGGGTGGCCTCGAGCTCGCCCTGTGGTGCGACGTGCGCGTCGCATCTCGCACGGCAATCCTCGGCGTGTTCTGCCGCCGTTTCGGGGTGCCCTTGATGGACGGCGGCACGTTCCGCCTGCCGCGTCTTATCGGGCACGGCCGCGCGCTCGACCTGATACTGACGGGGCGCGCAGTGAGCGCCGATGAAGCCTTGCAGATGGGCTTGGTCAGTCGTGTGGTACCGGCGGGGACGGCGCTGCAGGCGGCGCAGCGCCTCGCGCACCAGCTCGCGGCGCTGCCGCAGACGTGCATGCGCAGCGACCGGCTGAGCGCCTACGAGCAATGGTCTCTCACGACCACGGACGCGCTGCTCAATGAAACCGACCGCGGGCTCAGCGTGCTCGAGTCAGGCGAAACCCTCGACGGGGCCAGGCGATTCCAGAGCGGCCAGGGACGCCACGGAGCAACGCTCGGGTAGCGGGGTTGGCGCCCCCACCCCTGCCGGCGGGCGGAACCGAGTCTCTTCGTAACTGCGGTCACACGGCGGCCGTTCCACGGGCGCCGGACACATACATCGCCATCGTCAGGGCGGCCGGCAGTGGGGTGAACAGCGATGAGAGGGTTCGGAGTTCGCGGCGCAGCCGCCGCGGTGCCGGCACTTGGGCTGATGGTCATGGTTGCTCCGCCGACGCGCGCGGAGACGTCGCACGAACTCGCGGCTGCGGCCTCCGGCACATTGGCCGCAAGCCCGCCCGCCGTCACGTTCAGCTTCGAGCTCACGATCAACGGGACCCCTCCGGCGACGGACGGGTTCCAGGTGAAGTGGGGTGAAACGGGGATCGACTTCTGCGGCCCGTGCGTTGGCGGCGGCCACACGTACCTGCGCACCATGACGTTTCCGCAAGGTGTCACCGAGACGTTCACCTTCGTGCGGACCTCAGGCAATGTCACGCCGGACCATCCCGGACAGACCTTCGCGACGCAGACCGCCACCGCCACCGCAGATCACACCATCAGCGCAACCTTCACATACGCGGTCTCCACTCCCTCGACGGGATCCGCTCCCGCGCTCGGCGTGGGAGCTGCGCTCGTCGGCACCGGCGCCGCGGTCACAGGCTTGATGCTCCGCCGGCGACGAAGGACGACTCCCCGCCAGAGCTAGGGCGGCGCCCCTAGCTCCAGATTCGCTTCATGATCACGCGCGCGAGCTTCTCGGGATCGTGGTGTGTCGACACCTTGTTGTTCACCACGTCGGCGAGGATGTAGTGCACCGGCTTGCGTGAGGCGCGATCACGGTCGAACGCGACGCGGGTGATGCCCGCGTCCACCGCCGACCGCGGTAACGGCAGCCCGTTGTTGCTGTTGACGATCACGTAGTCGACCAGGCTTCCGCCGATGTGCTCCTCGATGGTGTCCAGGTGGTCGCTGACCGCGAACCCCATGGTCTCGCCCGGTTGACCCGCGACGTTGCACACGTACACCTTGACCGCGGGACTGGCGCGCAACGCTTCCACCATGCCGTCCACCAGCAGGTTGGGCAGGATCGACGTGTACAGCGATCCCGGCCCGATGACGATGAGCTCCGCGTCGAGGATCGCCGCCTCGGCCTCGGGGTTGATGGATGCATCCGCGGGATCGAGGAACACGCGATCGATGCGCCCGTCGCCGTAGGGCACCCGCGACTCACCGACGCGCACCTCCGATCCGGCCGTGGCGCACAGGGTGACGTCACGCAACGTGCTGGGCACGATCTGCCCGCGCACGGCGAGGACGCGACCGGACTCGCGGACGGCGTGCTCGAAGTCGCCGGTGATCTCCGCCATCGCGGTGATGAACAGGTTGCCGAACGAGTGTCCACTCAGCGATCCGTCGCCGCCGAAGCGGTGCTGGAACAGCTCGGTCATCAGCGGCTCGGTCTCCGCCAGCGCGGTGAGGCATTGGCGGATGTCGCCGGGCGGCAGCAGCCGGAACTCGTCGCGCAGGCGGCCGCTGGACCCGCCGTCATCTGCCACGGTGACGATGGCGACGATGTTCCCCGTGTACTTCTTGATCCCGCGCAGCAATGTCGACAAACCGGTGCCGCCGCCGATGGCGACCACCCGGGGTCCCTTGGCCAGCAGCCGGTAGCGGTACAGCTCCGCGACCAGCCCGCGGTCGCTGCCGCCGCGTGCCAGCAGGAACGGACCGAGCAGCGATTCGCCGAGCTTCCACGACGCGAGCAGCAGCAGCCCCACGCCGATGACGGTGAAGATCAGCGCGCGGACCACGTACGGCAGGAACTGCAGCGTCGCCAGCTGCACCCATTCGGGGAACCGCACGTCGGAGCGGTAGACGTCGCGCAGCACGTATCCGAAGCCGAGGCTGAGGATCACGATGCTCGCGAAGAGCAGTAGGAGCCAGCGCTTGACGTGGAGCCCGGGGGTGAACCAGAGAACGAGGTTCTGACTGGGGCGAAACTTAGCCCTCATGCGTCCACAACGATTCTGCCACGCCGGTCGCGGCACAGACCCCGCGCTCGCGACGCCGCTGCGCGATCAAAGAGGCGGCTTGAACCCCTCCCCGGGGCTGCGCTGACGAAGCTTGGCCAGGTTGTGCTCGGCGTCGATGTACCTGGTTGTTCCGGAATAGGAGCGCATCACCAGGCTCTGCGTGTGCACCCGGTCGTGGCTGAGGAAGCGCACGCCCTGAAGCAGCTCACCGTCGGTGATGCCGGTGGCGGCGAAGAAGACGTTGTCGCCGGAGACGAGGTCGTCCATCTCCAGGACTTCGCCCTCCTTCTTGCCCTCGCTCTCCAGAATGCCGCGGTCCTGTTCTCTGAGCATCCAGAGGCGTCCCTGCATGCCGCCACCGATGCACTTGATGCCGCACGCCGCCAGGACCGCCTCAGGCGAACCGCCGATGCCCATCAGCACGTCGATCCCCGTGCGGTGCTCCATCACCGCCATCAGGGCGGCGACCACGTCGCCGTCCATGATCAGCTTCACGCGGGCGCCGGCGGTGCGGATCTCCTCGAGCAGATCGTTGTGTCGCGGGCGGTCGAGCACCACAACTGTGATGTCCTCCACGCTGCGGTCGAGGGCCTTGGCGATGCGCTTGAGATTCGCCGCGGTGCTGTCGGTGATGTCGATCACGTGTGCCGCCTCGGGACCGACGATCAGCTTCTGCATGTAGGGCACGTGCGTGTGGAAGAGCGACCCGCGCTCGGCCAGCGCGACCGTGGCGATACCCCCGGGGAGTCCCTGCGCCACGAGGCGTGTGCCGTCGATCGGGTCGACCGCGACGTCCACCTCGGGCTCGTTGCCGTTGCCCACGTGCTCGCCGATGTACAGCATCGGCGCCTCATCCTTCTCTCCCTCACCGATGACCACCAGGCCGTCCATGTCGACGAAGCCGAGGCTGCGGCGCATTGAGTTCACCGCGGCGCGGTCGGCGGCCTCCTTCTGGTTGCGACCCATGTATGGCGCCGCCGCCATCGCGGCCCCCTCGGTCACCCTGACCAGCTCGAGGGCCAGGTTGCGGTCGATCGGCGTGCCGAGATCGGTTCCGTGGTTGTTGCGCTGCTGAACGGCCATTGGTGGCCGGGATCATACGTCCGCGGGGCGTTGGGAACGAGCGGTCGAGCGCGCCACCAGTCCGTCCGCGCCGAACGCAGCAACCGCCGCGGCTGCGCATCGGACGCCCTCGGCGAGGGCCGCCACGTAGGCATCCTCGCCGTCGCGCTCCTCGCGAGCGCAGAAGCCGAGGAATCCGCCGGCCAGCGCATCGCCCGCGCCGGTCGGATCGACCACGCTCCCGACGGGGTGGGCGTCGATCCTGTGCACCGCCGAGGCGGTGACCAGAGCCGCGCCATCGGGCCCCTGCTTCACCACCACAGCTCGCAGCCGGCCCCGGGCGCAGAGCGAGCGCGCCGCCTGCTGCCAGTCGGGAATGCCCGCGAGCAGCTCCACCTCCTCGTTGTTCAGAAAGAGCACATCTGCGGATGCCACCACCGCGCGGACACCCTCACGGTCCTCCTGCATGAACACGGTCATCGAGTCCGCCCCGACCAGCCGCGCGCGCGACTGCTCGAGCACGGCGCGTTGCAGACCCGGATGCATGCTGCCCAGAAACAGCACCGGGGCGGCACGGGAGGCCTCGCCGAGGGCCGGCCGCCACTCGGGGTCGCATCCGTGCTCCGCCGCCTCGAAGGCGGTGACCCACCGTTCGAAGTCGTGCGTCGCATGCCAGACGAAGGTGGGGGTCGCGCTGACCACGACGCCCCGCACGTCGATGTCCTCGGTGCGCAGCAACGACTCGTACGCTGCGGCGGTGTCCTCGCCGACGATGCCGTTCACATGCACGGGCGCATAGCGCGACGCTGCCAGGGCGAAATACACGGCCGAGCCGCCCAGCGACCAGCGGCGCCCGTGCGGGGTGACGATGTCATCGCGGTGCAGCGTTCCCGCGACGGCGACGTCCCAGGTCATGCTCCTGGACGCGCCACTTACTGCGCCGCTACCGCCTGAACGGCCTCACGAAAGAGCGGGATGATCGGCGCCAATTCGGGCGTGCGAGAAGCACGAACGCGGTCGAGCAACTTCTCCTGCGCCGCGAAGAGGACGTCGGCGACGTGCTCCGGGTCGCGATCGATGCCGAGCTCGTCGCGCAGCTCGGGGTCCACCTGCCCCACCGTGCGGACCACGGCACCCCAGAGCGAGGCGGGCACGAGTGCCAAGCCACGCAGCCGGCACTCCTCGACGAGATCGAGCAACGCGTCGGACTCCTGTACCCGACGCCGCGCCCGGCTGACCCGCGAGCGGCGGAAGGCCGCCACGCGCTCGGCGAACGCGATCTCGGCGCGCGTGCGCTCCATCGGCCCGATGCGAACGCTGGCGGTGATGCTCACCAGCGGATTGTATCCAGGCCGCTGGGCCGAGCCGGAAGCGCTACCGATCCGTTCCCGGCGGGTAGCAGAGTGACCGCCACTTCCCGTCATCCGCGACGAGGTGCACCACCCGCTTGACCGCCGCCGCCTCGGCCGTGCCGAGCGCGTACTCGACCTCGAGCTCGGCCACCTCGTGATGGGTGACGCCTCGCTCAGGATCGGTCCACTCAGGGAGGTGCCGCACCGCGTTCACGCGCACGCCGCGCAGCAGGCCCATCGATCCCTGTGCCTGCGCGGCGGCAAACGCCTGTGGCGATCCCCAGGTGCGCCGGCAGTCGCGGCTCAACAGGTCGAAGGCGCGCCGGTACTGGTGGGCGCGCATCAGTTCCACGAACACCGCCTCCGCGAACGCCGGGTTGGCCCGGGGGCGCCGCTCCACGTCCGCCGCCCGGCCGGACGTGTGCGCGGCGATCATGTCCGCCACCCTGTTATCGCGCGGGGGGACGGCGGCCTCCGCCGCGCTCTCGATGGACGTCGCCGGTGCTTCCCCGGACGACGCCGGTCGCGCCCGGGGCGACCCACGCAGCCAGATGCCGCGGAGCCGGGTCAGGCGGAAGCGCGATCGGGGACGTCGGTGCTGCAGCTGCGGCATCGCCTGCGGCGAGTGTAGGACTTCACTACCATTGGCACGCGATGTCGCCGGAACGCGCACGCATTTTGCTCGCCGAAGATCAGGCGAGCGTCGCGCAGCCGGTGATGAGTCGCTTCACCGGCTTGGGTCACGACGTGCGCTGGGTGCGCGCGGTGCGCGAGGTGCGCGCTGAGCTCAACGAGTTCGCACCCGACGTGCTGATTCTCGACACCACGCTTGACACCGACGGGCTCGAGCTCTTCCAGGCACTGCGCTTCAGCCCGGAGCATCCGCCGGGAGGTGTCGTGATCCTCACCGAGCCGGGCGACGTCCCCACCAGGGAGCGGGCGCAGCAGCTCGGTGCCGCGGCAGTGCTGGCCAAGCCGCTGCAGGGCGATGAGCTCGTCGAGGTCGTCGAAGACCTCCTCACGTACATCTGACGCGGCGGCGCAGTGGTTGGGCGGGGAAGGGGTCGCGCGCCACGTTCGCGGCTCAGCCGTCAGACCAGGGATTCGACGATCAGCAGGGCGACGCTGCTCAGCACCCAGAAGCCCAGCGTGGCCAGCACATAACGCGGTATCGACCCGGGCTCGACGTACCAGTTCTTGATCTTGCGCTCGGTCATGAGGACGATCGCGGCCACGTCCAGAAGCGCGAAGAGCAGCGAGATCAGGAGTGGCACGGCGGCCAACCCGCCGGTCACCGCGGCGAGCAGCAACGACAGCGCCACGAGCGTCACCGCCGACGCCATGGTGACGATCTGCACCGTGCGGATCCAGCGCTTCGGGCGGGTGAGCAGCGACGCGATCATGATCAGGATCGCCGCATACGCGGCCGAGGACAGCGCGTCGAGTATCTGCAGCGGCAGCGGGATCGTGACCTGGCGCGCACCCACCGCCACCTGCCCGCCGAGCGCGGCCAGCGCGCCGAAGATGGCCAGGATCCCGAGCAGCATGTCCCAGCAGTAGGCGATCAGAACGAGCGTCGGACGCTGCTCGCTCTGCGCCGCCGCCCGCTGGTTCGGCTCGGCCATGGCCTCGGATCATAGGCAGCGCTGCGTGATCTACTGTCGGCCCACATGACGGTGTCGGTCGCGGTGCTGCGAGGGGATCAGACCGGGGAGGAGCTGCTCCAGGAGGCGCTTCGCGTGCTCGCCGCGGGCGTCATCGGGGTCGAGCTCGACCTGCTGTTCTTCGATCTGTCACTCCAGAACCGTCGTGCCACGGCCAACAGGGTCGTGGTGGACGCCGCGGACGCGATGGTGGCCTGCGGCTACGGCATCAAGGCGGCCACGGTTACCACCGTCGACCCGGGTGACGTCGGCAGCCCCAATGCGCTGTTGCGCGAGCGCGTTGGCGGTCGCGTGATCCTGCGCACGGGGCGGCGCATCCCGGGAGTGCCCGCGATCGGCGGCGTCAGCGCACCGATCAGCGTGGTGCGCATGGCGGTCGATGATGCGTACAACGCCGAGGAGTGGCGCGAACCGAACGGCGACGACGAGGTGGCGTTTCGCACCGAGCACATCTCACGGGCCACGTGCCGCGTGGTGGCGGAGTTTGCGTTCCGGCATGCGCGTGACATGCATGCGCGCGTGTTCGGTGGGCCCAAGTTCACCGTCTCGCGGCTGTATGAGGGCATGTTCAAGGAGGAGATGGACGCCGCCGCGGCGCGCAACCCGGACGTCGTGTACGAGCCGCAGCTAATCGACGCCACCTACGCGCTGCTCTTCAGCCGCGGTGGCGAACCGCTTGTCATCCCCAGCATGAACCGCGACGGGGACTGTCTCAGCGACCTGGTGCTGCAGCTGTTCGGCAGCATCGCCGGCTCGGAGTCGCTGCTGCTCGGCTTCCGTGACCAGCGTCTCGAGCCCGGCGTGGTGATGGCCGAGGCGCCACACGGCACCGCGCCCACCTTGCAGGGCAGGCATGTGGCCAACCCGATGGCGATGATCCTGGCCGCCGCGGCGCTGTTGAGCTACATGCACGACGAGGCGTGCCGCGCCGCCGGGGCCGCCATCGAGCACGCGACCTTCGAGGCGGTGAGCGAGGGCACGCGCACCGCCGATCTCGGCGGCAGCGCGCTCACCGAGCAGTTCACCGACCGCGTCATCGAGCTCGTGCGGCACCGCCTCGCCGACCATCGGTCCAGTTGAGATGGGCGTGCGCGCGGAGGTCGACCGGCGGACGATCCTGGGCTACTACGACTCCGGCGGGGTGCGCTGGGACTACTCGTTCTTCCTGGGCAGCGGGGGCATGCACTTCGGGTACTCCAAGAACCCCGGGGAACGCCTGACGCCGTTTCAGCTGCGCCGTTCAGCACGCGCGATGACGGCCGAGGTCGCCGACCGCGCCCGCATCATGCCGGGCGAGCGAGTCCTCGACGCGGGGTGTGGTGTCGGCTGGCCGGCGATCTCGCTGGCCCGGACGCGCTCCTGCAACGTCACCGGCATATCGATCAGCGCAGCCCAGGTTCGGGACGCGACAGCCACGGCGAGAAAGCGCGGCCTCGCTCCCAGCCAGACCGAGCGCGGCTGGGCGGAGTTCGCGGTCGCCGACTACACCGCTACCGGATTCCCGGCGGCGACCTTCGATGTCGCGTACTTCCTGGACAGCGCATGCCATGACGAGGGTTCCGGCAAGGCCCCGAGCATGCGTGAGGCGTTTCGCGTGCTGAAGCCGGGCGGACGGCTGGTGGTGGCCGACGGCTTCGCCGCCAGCTCAACGTTCTCGTCACGCGAGCAGGCGCTCATGGATTCCTGGCTCGACGGCTGGGCTGTCGAGCAGCTCGCTGAGCCGGGGCCGTTCGAGCGGAGCCTGGCCGACATCGGGTTCGACAATGTTGCCGGCCACGACAGCACCGAGCACGTGTTGCCGTTCGCCAGGGCGCTGCACGATCTCGCACTCCTCATGCTGCCGGGAGAGTGGCTGCTGCGACGACTCGGTGTGCGCAGCGAGATCGACCACCGCAATCTCGTCGCGGCCCGAGATCAGTACCGCTCCATCCGGCAGGGACTGTGGCGCTACTTCATCTTCACAGCCATGAAGCCCGGCGGCGCCGGATGAGCACAGCGGACAGCGCGCGCCTCGTGCGCCCCGAGAACCGGGTTCACGGCGATCCCACCCCGGGCTTGACCCGTGAGTCCGCCATCGACATTGACGGACTCTGGGCCGGAGTCGTGCGCACGGCACCCGGCGCAACATCGGGCTGGCACCACCATGGCGACCACGAGACGTCGATCTACGTCGCCGAGGGGACGCTGCGAATGGAATCAGGACCAGGCGGACGGCACGTCATCGATGCGGTCGCCGGCGACTTTGTGCACGTCCCCAAGGGTTCCGTCCACAGGGAAAGCAACCTCGGAAGCCAGGAAAGCCGTCTGGTCGTGGTCCGCGCCGGCCGTGGAGCTCCGACCATCAACGTGGGCGCCCCGGCTCTCGGCGCCGGTTGACCGATCCCCCGCCATGGACGCGATCTATCTCGATCACGCCGCGACAACGCCCGTCCATCCGCGCGTGCTCGAGGCGATGCTGCCGTACTTGCGCGATGTCAGCGGCAACCCCTCTTCGGTGCATGCCGCCGGACGGGCTGCGCGCAGCGCGGTCGACGGTGCGCGCGATGCTCTCGCAGCGGCTCTGACCTGCCTGCCCCGCGAGCTGATCTTCACCGGCTCCGGCACCGAGGCGGACAACCTGGCACTGCGCGGCGTGCTCGAGCGCCATGCCGCCGCGTGGGGCCGTCACATCGTGGTGACCGCAATCGAGCACGAGGCGGTGCTGGGAACTGCGCAGCGGCTGGGGCAGGCCGGCGCGGCGGAGCTCACGGTGGTGGGCTGCGACGCGCAGTGCCGCGTCGACCCGGAGGCGGTTGCCGCGGCGGTCCGCCCCGACACCCTCCTTGTCTCTGCCATGCTTGTCAATAACGAGCTGGGCACGGTGCAGGACGTCGCCGCCATCGCTGCGGCCGTGCGGCGTCGCAACCCGCGCACGCTGGTGCACACCGACGCGGCCCAGGCGCTGGGGCGCGTGCCGGCGCAGCCCGGCGCACTCGACGTCGATCTGATGACGATCGTGGGACACAAGGTGTACGGCCCCAAGGGCGTGGGGGCGCTCTGGGTGCGTGATGGGGTGTTTCTCGCCGCGCAGATGACGGGCGGTGGCCAGGAGCGCGAGCGCAGGAGCGGGACCGAGAACGTCGCCGGGATCGCCGGGCTGGGCGCGGCTGCACGGCTCGCGGTGGAGCGCATGCCGTCCGAGACGGCGCGTCAGTCGGGGCTCGCAAACAGACTCACGCACCTGCTGGCCGAACGGGTGCCCGGCCTCATCGTGACGGGCGATCCCGCCCACCGCGCCCCGGGATTCGCGACGTTCGCGATCCCCGGCGCACGCACCGACGTCATGCTGGTCGCGCTGGACTCGCGGGGCGTGCAGGCATCCGGCGGTTCCGCGTGCTCCAGCGGCGCCGCCACACCGTCGCACGTATTGCTCGCCATGGGGTTCGAGCCCGGCCTCGCTGCATGCGCGCTGCGCTGCACCGGCGGGCTGTCGACCACGGAGGCCGACATCGACCGTGCCGCCGAGCTGATCGGCGAGTCGGTCGATCAGGTGCGCGGCGCTCCGGCGATCGGCGCAGCGCAATAGGCGGCGTCTGAAGCGCGCGCTACGGGGTGGGACTGGACGGCGGCAGCCCGATGGCGCGGCGCAGGGCGTCGGCATCGCCCGCGGTTGCTATCAGGAGCTCGAAGATCTGCGGTGTCAGCGCGGACACCGAGCTCATGCTCGGGGCCGTCGACGCCTGCTGCAACAGCGTCTCCAGGCGCCCGTCGTCCCCGAGCAGGCGCATGAGCGCTGCCTGTGCGCCCGCCGCCACGCGCAGGTTGCGGATGGCGTCGTCGAAGGCGACGGTGGCCTGCCGGTCGGCGCTCAACGCCGATGCGCATGCCGTCAGGTCCGCGCTGGACGAGGCCGCGTCGCAGTACTGGCTCTCGGCCGGCGCGACGGGTGCCTCAGCAGCCTGGTATGCCGCGGCGGCGTCCATATAGCGCTGCTGCAGCAGCGCGAGCGGGAGCGGTGACGGCGTCGGGCTCCGGGGCGGCGTGACGGCGCCGCATGCTGCGCAGAGGCTGACCACCGCGAGCGCGAGCGCTCCCCACGCCGGGCCGTTCATCGAGGCCACACCGGAGACGGTAGCCGGAGCACTGACGACCGCCGGTTGCCGGCCCCTCGCCTCAGGGCCGGACCGCGTATAATCCTGACCATGGCAGTCGGAATTTCCGCGAAGCATGCCGCCCCGGCGTCGCCGGCGCTGGCCCCCATCCCCCTGGCCGCTCCCGGAGCGGCGTCCTTCTCGATGCGGGTCAGCTCCAAGGCGCACTACGGCCTGCGAATGATGACCGAGCTCGCTCGGAGCTACGGACAGCGGCCCCTCAGCATCGCCGAGGTGGCCCGCACCGAACACCTTCCCGTGGCATACCTGGAGCAGCTGGCCGCCCAGCTGCGCCGTGGTGGCCTGGTGCAGAGCACCCGTGGCGTGCACGGCGGCTACTCACTGGCGCGCGCACCCGAGAAGATCAGCGTGCTCGACGTCGTGCGCGTCGTCGAGGGCGAGGTGGCGCCGGTGGAGTGCGTCTCCGCCGACTACATCGCCGGCTCGTGCCTGCGCGAGGCCGACTGTGCCTCGCGTGGCATCTGGCACAAGCTCAAGGAGATGATCGACGGGGTGCTGAGCCAGACCACCCTCGCCGACCTCATCGCCGATCAGTCGCTGATGGCGCAGATGGCGCCGGGCAGCAACCCCACGAGATCCCGCGAGTTCGCGGGGACCCCGGGGATGACGCCGGCATGAGCGAGCGCGCCACGCTGGTCTGCCGCGACCTGCGGGCCGAGGTCGAGGGCAAGGAGATCCTCCAGGGTGTCGACCTCGAGGTCGCCCAGGGGGAGATCCACGCGCTGATGGGACCGAACGGCTCCGGCAAGAGCACGCTCGCGTACACGCTGATGGGCCATCCGAAGTACGTGGTGACCGGCGGATCCGCGACCTTCGACGGCCAGAACATCCTGGCGATGACCGCCGACGAGCGGGCGCGGCTGGGGCTCTTTCTCTGCTTTCAGTACCCCACGGCGATCCCCGGCGTGACCACGGTCAACTTCCTGCGCGCGGCGCTGCGGTCGCTGGGCAAGGAGATGCCGGCGCGCGAGTTCCTCAAGCGCCTGAACGACGAGATGGCACAGCTGCGCATCCCCGAGAGCTTCCGCTCGCGGTACATCAACGACGGCTTCTCCGGTGGCGAGAAAAAGCGCAGCGAGATACTGCAGCTGGCGATGCTGCGGCCGCGGCTGGCGGTCCTCGACGAGACCGACTCGGGTCTCGACGTCGACGCGCTGCGCACGGTCGCCGAAGGCGTGATGCAGCTCGCGGGCCCCGACATGGGAGTGCTCGTGATCACGCACTACCCTCGCATCCTCGAATTTCTGCGTCCCGATGCGGTGCACGTGCTGCACCAGGGACGCGTGGTGACGTCCGGCGGCTACGAGCTGGCGCAGCGCATCGAGAGCGATGGATACGAACCGATTCTCGGAACGGCCGTAGCAGAGCCCGCGGGAGTATGAGGAAGAGAAATGGCCGTTGAAGCGAAGGACCTGACCAAGGACTACCAATGGGGATTCCACGACGAGGACATCTCCGTGTTCCGTACGGCGAAGGGTCTGTCCCCCGAGGTGGTCGCGGCGATCTCGCAGCACAAGGGCGAGCCTGAATGGATGCTGAAGTTCCGGTTGAAGGCGCTCGACCACTTCACCAAGCGACCCATGCCCAGCTGGGGCGCGGACCTCTCCGGCATCGACTTCGACAACATCTACTACTACGTCAAGCCGGTCGAGGAGATGGGCCGCACGTGGGACGAGGTTCCCGAGTCCATCAAGCGCACGTTCGACCGCCTCGGCATCCCCGAGGCTGAGCGCAAGTTCCTCGCCGGCGTGTCGGCCCAGTACGACTCGGAGGTCGTCTACCACAACATCCGGGAGGACCTGGGCAAGCTCGGCGTCATCTTCAGCGACTGCGACACCGGGCTGCGCGAGCACGAGGAGATCTTCCGCAAGTACTTCGGCACGGTCATCCCGCCGAACGACAACAAGTTCGCGGCGCTGAACAGCGCGGTGTGGTCCGGCGGCTCGTTCGTCTACGTGCCCAAGGGCGTGAAGGTGGACATCCCGCTGCAGGCCTACTTCCGGATCAACAGCGACAACATGGGCCAGTTCGAGCGCACGCTGATCATCGCCGACGAGGGCGCGTCCGTGCACTACATCGAGGGCTGCACGGCGCCGAACTACTCGAGCGACTCGCTGCACTCGGCGGTGGTCGAGCTTATCGCGCACAAGGGTGCGCGCATCCGATACACGACGATCCAGAACTGGTCGGACAACGTCTACAACCTGGTGACCAAGCGAGCCATCGCGCACGAGGGTGCGACCGTCGAGTGGATCGACGGCAACCTGGGCTCCAAGGTGACGATGAAGTATCCGAGCGTGTACCTCATGGGTGAGGGCGCGCATGCCGAGGTGATGAGCGCGGCGTTCGCGGGCACGGGTCAGCATCAGGACGCAGGCTCCAAGGCGATTCACGTCGCCCCGCACACCACCAGCAACATCGTGTCGAGGTCGATCAGCAAGGGCAGCGGCCGCACCTCGTACCGCGGCCACATCAAGGTGCTGCCCAAGGCTCGCGACTCAAAGGTGAGCGTCCGGTGCGACGCACTGCTCCTCGACGAGGAGGCACGCAGCGACACCTACCCGTACATGGACATCGACAACCCCGACGTCACGGTGGGCCACGAGGCCACGGTGAGCAAGGTGGGCGAGGACCAGATCTTCTACCTGACCTCGCGCGGCATCAACGAGCAGGAGGCTACGGCGCTCATCGTCAACGGCTTCTTCGAGCCCTTCGTCAAGGAGCTGCCGATGGAATACGCCGTCGAGCTCAACCGCCTGCTTGCGCTCTCCATGGAAGGCGCCATCGGGTGACGATCGCCTCGGCGGGTCCCGACGAGCTGACCACGCTGAGCCCGGAGACGTTCCAGCAGCGCGCCGACAGCTCGCCAGATTGGCTTGCGCAGCGGCGGCGCGCAGCGTGGGACGCCTTCGAGTCGCTGCCATGGCCGTCGTCGCAGCGCGACGAGGACTGGCGGCGCACCGACATCAGCGGCCTCCATGTCGAGCGCTTCCGGCCGCTGGTCGACGTCGACGGTGGCATGGCCGCTTCGATGGCACAGCAGTGGGACGCCGCCGATCCCAGCGCGGCCTTTGCGATGGACGCGCCCAACGTGGGGCCGGCGGTCACCGACGCCGACGCGCTCCTTGCCCAGGGCGTGATCATCACGACGCTGGAAGAGGCGGTGCTGCTGCATTCCGACCTCGTGCAGCGTGCCCTCGCGAGAGTGGCGGTCGACGAGTCCAAGTTCATCGCGCTCTGGAACGCGCTGTGGCGCGGCGGTGTGTTCATCTACGTTCCACGCGGTGTCGAGGCGCTGGCGCCGGTGTGGATCGCCCACCCCGCGAGCGGCGCGGAGCGGGCGGTTATTCCCGCCACGGTGGTGCTCCTCGACGACGCGTCGGCGCTGACGGTGATCGACGCGTACGCCTCGCCTCCAGGCCCTGACGAGCTCTTCAGCGACGCGGTGACGATGCTCAACGTGGGCCGCGATGCCCGCCTCGACTACGTCCTGCTGCAGCAGTGGGGAGAGCGTGTGTGGCACGTGGCCACGCATCGGGCCACGCTCGACGCCAACGCGAGGCTCCGGTTCTTCGGCGCCACGCTGGGCTCCCACCTGCAGAAGTCGTACTGGGAGGCGCTCCTCGACGGCGCCGGTGCAGAGGCCGACATCGCGGGGGTCTGCTTCGCCGAGTCGAACCAGCACATCGACCACCAGTCGCTGCAGGCGCACCGCGCGCGGGACACCCGCAGCGACCTGCTGCTCAAGGTGGCGGTTCGTGACCGGGCTCGCTCCGTGTACAGCGGGCTGATCGACGTGGCGCCCGACGCGGTGCACGCCGACGGCTACGTGCAGAACCGCAACCTGCTGCTCTCCGAGGGCGCCAAGGCAGACTCTGTGCCGCGCCTCGAGATCAAAGCCAACGACGTCCGTTGCGGCCACGGTGCAACCGCCGGCCACATCGACGACGAGCAGCGGTTCTACTTCGAGACGCGTGCGGTGGCCCGCGCCGATGCCGATGCGCTCATCGTGCGCGGCTTCTTCGACGACGTCATCCGTCGCGTGCCCCACCCGGGGGTGGCACGGCTGCTGTCCGGCCTGCTGGACGCCGAGGTCTCCGGCCTGCCCCAGCTCGGGCTCGCCGAGGCAGAGGAGTGATCGTGGCCAACTGGATCGAGGTCGCGCGTGCGTCCGACATCCCGCCGGGTCACGCCGCGCGGGTGGAGATCGACGATGTGCCGGTCGCCATCTTCAACCTCGACGGCGAGTTCTACGCGCTCGACGACACCTGCAGCCATGCCGAGGCGTCGCTGAGCGAGGGCGACCTCGACCCGGCGCGCTGTGCCATCGAGTGTCCGCTGCACGGATCGTGCTTCGACCTGCGAACCGGCGACCCGCTCACTCTTCCTGCGGTGGAGCCGGTGCGCGTGCACCACGTCGAGGTCGACTCCGACGGCATGCTCCGTGTCGCCCTCGCCGAAGACGCGGCGTGATGACCGCGACGGGGGCTCCGCCACTTGACGTCGAACGGCTCCGCCGCGACTTCCCCGTCTTGAAGCGGACGCTGCACGGCAAGGAGCTCGTGTACCTCGATTCGGCGGCGACGTCGCAGAAACCGCTGCCGGTGCTCGACGCGATGGAGCGCTACTACCACACCAGCAACGCCAACGTGCACCGCGGGGTGCACACGCTGGGCAACGAAGCGACGGACGCCTTCGAGGCCAGCAGGGTTCGCGTCGCCGAGTTCATCGACGCAGACCCAACCGGTCTCGTGTTCGTGCGCAACGCCACCGAGGGGCTGAACCTGGTGGCTGCGTCGTACGCCCGCGAGCTGCTGCAGCCGGGCGACCGCATCGTGCTGACGGTGATGGAGCACCACAGCAACGTGGTGCCGTGGCAGCTCGCCGCCGAGCGTGCCGGGATTGCCCTTGAGTACATCGAGGTGGACGACTCGGGCGCGCTCGATACCACGAGCATCCAGCGGCTGCTGCAGCCGCCCACGCGGCTGGTGAGCGTTGCCCACCAGTCCAATGTGTTGGGCACGATCAACGATGTCGCCGCCATCACGCGCCGCGCCCACGAGATCGGGGCCGTGGTGTGCATCGATGCGGCGCAGTCGGTGCCGCACATGCCCGTGTCGCTGCGCGAGCTCGACGTCGACTTCGCCGCCTTCAGCGGCCACAAGATGTGCGGGCCCATGGGAATCGGCGTGCTCTGGGGACGGCCGGAGCTGCTCGACGCCATGCCCCCATTTCTCGGCGGCGGCAGCATGATCAACCGCGTCACGCTGGAGCGGACGACGTGGAACACGGTGCCGCACAAGTTCGAGGCGGGGACACCCGATGTCGCCAGCGTGGTCGGCCTCGCCGCGGCGTGTGACTACCTCGACACCGTTGGCCGTGCAGCCATCCACCAGCACGAGCTGTCGTTGACGCGGCACATGCTCGACGTGCTCGACGAGGTCGGCGACGTGACGGTCTACGGACCCGGGGCAGACGCCGATCGCGGCGGCGCCGTGAGCTTCAACGTCGCCGACGTGCATGCGCACGACGTGGGCACGATCCTCGATCGTGAGGGCGTCGCGGTGCGCGCCGGGCATCACTGTGCGCAGCCACTGATGCGCCGCTACGACGTCGCCGCGATGGCCCGGGCCTCGGTGTACCTGTACAACACGCACGCCGAGATCGACGCCCTCGGCGCCGCCCTCGGCGAGGTGCGGCGCGTCTTCCGCGTCTGAGCCTGCCTGGCCACCTGGCCGCCCAGCCTCGCAGCGCCACTCAGCTTCCTGGGCTCTGACAGCCCTATCTGACGGGGTCTTCACCGCTCAGCAGGTAGAGCCGGCCGCCGCAGTCGAGACAGAAGCTGCCGTACGGCGAGTGCGCGTACTGCGGATATTTGCCGTAGACCCGGCACCGCGGGCAGCCCGCCAGCAGCGACACCTCGCGAATGCAGCTCTCGCAGATCGTCACCGTGCGCGGCAGCTGCACGCGGCGTTGCTCGCCCGTGTCGGTGTCACGGTACGTGAGCATCGTCCGCGGCGGTGCGTACGGTGCAGCGGGGGTCGGCTTGCCACAGAACGCGCAATCGGACGACGACCACCCGCCTGACATCAGCGGGCACGATACGCCGCGGTGCCAGGCTGGTCTGAGCTCAGGAAAGGCGGCCGGCGTACGTCCCCATGAGGTTGTTCAGCGATGTCACCGTGCCGGGGCCTCCGGTCCTGAGGATGCCGAGGGCGCCGGTCGGACTTCCGGCATGCCCGACGATCGTCGTGGCATCGGTCCAGCCCACCGGGGAGAAGTCCGCGGGAAGGTCCTGGGCGGAACCGCTGCTCACCTGCACGAGCCGGCCCGTCGTCGCGAACTGGGTGCCGTCAGGCGAGAGCGCCCCGCCCGCCAGGCAGCACGCGCCCACCTGAGCCGGTGCCCCCGTCCAGAGCACCTTGCCCTCGAGGGTGCGGACGCTGAGCTGAGCCGGGCCGGCGGACTGGGTGCAGGCCACACGATCCCCGACCGGCGCCGCCAGCGGCGTGCATCCACTGCCACCCAGTTCATCGCCGGCCTTCCCGAAGGTGTCCAGCCGCGTGAGCTGGCCGCCCGAAACGATGGCATCCGGGTAGACGCTGCTCTGCACCGCGTAGTCGGCCCCGACCTCGCCGATCGGACCGCCCGAGTCCCAGCCGAGCAGGAGGACGTTCTTGAACCCTGGCGCGGAGCTTGCGAGGCCGGAATCGGGCGGCGCCTCCTGATGGTTCACCTGGTCCGCCGACGACGTCCCGGCGGTGACGAGGTAGGTGTCGAGCGTCCAGTTACCGGAGAACGTGCCGCAGCCCGCGCCCGGCACGGTGGTCGTCGAGGCCGGGATCGTGAGGATGGTCGCCATGATCAGGTTCCCGTCCGGGCTGACAACGAACGACAGCAGCTGGCTGTGCGGGTCGAACTTGAGTGAGGCGACCTTCGTCACAGTGCCGTCGGGCTGCAGCCGCCGAATCACGCCGCTCGCGTCGACGAAGAACACGGCGCCCGCGGCGACGTATGCCTCAGGCATGAGCCATGGGGCGGCGCCGCAGACCGCTGGAGACCCGCTCGGACGCGGGGTGAACGACGCCTGTGCCTGAACCGATCCGTCCGGACCCACGATGGCGGCCTCGTCGTGATCTTTCGGGTCCTGGGCGTTGTGACTCACGAGCACCGCGAACAGCCCGGGCTCGACGCTCGGCATGGCGGACGTCGAGATCGATGGCACGGGAGGGGGCGTCGTCGACACCTCGCCGCAGCCGCTGAGCACGACAAATGACAGGACCGCCGCAGCGGCACTGAACACGTGGCGCACCGTGATGATTCCCCCTGATTCTTCGGCGGTCAGAACCCCAGGGCCGCCGCCCTGCGCACCCTCCTGGAGCCCCGGGTGGGCGCATGGCGGATGGAACTCTACAACGAGGAGTTCGGCCTACCCCTGATGCGCGGGGTCGGTGTGTCGGTCGAACTCGATCGGATCGCGAGCAGGCGGTTTGGGCGACGCTACCTCTTCACCGGAAGCGAGCCGGCGTAGGCGACACCGCGCCTCACCCACGGCCCCAGCTCGCGCTTGGTCCCGACCTTGGCCTCGTCGACACGCAGCCAGCCGGGCATCGGCCGGCCGCGCATCACGGCGATCGTGACTCCGTGGTTTTTGACGAGAGCGTCAGAATCTTCCGGCGCCACGCGCACCAGCAAGCCGCCCTGACCGCTGGCGGCGACCGCCATGTTGCCGCCGACGAGAAACGCGAGCCCGCCGAACATCTTCTTCTCGGTGAGCCGCTTCTCGCCCGCGATCAGCTCGCGAATCCGCATCGCCAGCTCCTCGTCGTAGGCCATGCCGACGTCATCCTACCCAGCCGCGGCGGGCGCTGCATGCTCACGCAGAAACGCGGCGATGCGAGCCGACGCGTCGCTCACGACGCGCAGCAACCCATGGCGCTCGCCCGGGTAGATCACGAGCTCGTGGTCGTCCAGCTTGCCCACCTCGCGCTGCAGCAGCGCCAGCTGCGCGAACTGGTCGCGGTCGCCCGACAGCACGAGCACCGGCGCCTTGATGCGCGGCCAGTGCTCGGTGCGCAGCTCCTCCGGGTGGCCGGGCCGATGCAGCGGATAGCTGAGGAGGATCAGCGCCCCGACCCGTTGCTCCGCGGCGACGATGCTCGCCATCCGTCCACCGTACGAGTGCCCGCCGACGGCGGCGCCGGGGTTGTCGACCAGCCCGGCGCGAAACACATCCTGGGCCCGCTGCTGGTTGCTCAGCGGCAGGTCGACCGCCATCGCCGCCACATGCCGCTGCTGCAGCGCGCGCACCCACGGCGCCATGGATCGGGCGTCGCCGGAGGCACCATGGCCGAGGATGAGCACGGGTCGGTTCATACGATCTCGCGCTCTCGGATGGTGGGCTGCAGCTCGGCGACGGCGACCACCGAGGGTGAGACCCGGCGCGGCAGCCCCAGGGCGCACACGATCGCACCGGCGACCACCAGCGCGCTGCCGCCCCAGAAGGGCACGCCCGGGTCGAGCCCGTACAGCGCGCCGAGCACCGCCGCGCCGAAGGCCGTTCCCGCGAACTGGAACAGGCCTCCCGCGCCCAGGGCGCGGCCGCGCTCGTGCGCAGCGGCGGCGGAGCCGATGGCCGCGTACAGCGTCGGCTCCATGAACACCGTTGCGGCGCCCTCCAGCTCACCCACGAGCTGGATGGGAAGCAGGCTGCGCATGAACGGATAGCTTGCACAGCAGGCGGCTACGATGAGGAATGCGGGAGGTACCACACGGCGGAGGTCCACGCGGTCCACGAAGCGGCCGGCCGGCCGCGCCAGGAACAGGATCGGGACGGCGAACAGGCTGATCGAAAGTCCGACGACGAACGGCCCGTAGCCGCGCGCCCCCAGGTACTGCGGCCAGACGACGTCGTACATCGAGTAGAGCGCGCCCACCGCGAAGAGCCCCAGTGCCGGCACCAGGATTGCTGCGGCGGCCCCACCGAAACCGGCGGCCCGGCGCCGCCGCACGCGCGACCCGGCTCATCGTCTCCGGCACCCGGAGCATCGGGATCAACCCGATGAGCACCAGGAGGCCGGAGACGCCGAACGCCGCCGAGTCGCGCCAGAGTGCCGCCACTCCCCCGAGCAGCGGGCCGATGAGCAGACCGACCATCTCGCACGCCTGCTGCTGCGCGAACCGTTCGGTGCGCCGCTCGGGCTCGCTCAGGTCTGTGAGCGCCGCGAGCAGTGCCGGCACGTAGGCGCCGCTTGCCGCGCCCTCCAGCGTCCGCACCAGGATCAGCGCCCACAGAGGGCCGGCATTGATGAACAGGACCGCGCTGAGCACGACATACACGACCCGCGTGCCGAGCAGGAGCGGGCGCCGGCCCACGCGGTCGGCCAGGCGCCCGGCGGGCACCTGCACCACCGTGTTGGCGATGAGCGGCCCGGCGACGAACGCGGCGATCTCGAGCGAGCTGCCGCCGCGGTGCAGCACGTAGAGCGGCGCGATGGGGAAGAGCGCGGCGATGCCGATGAACATGATCAGCTGCCCCGAGAGCAGCCAGAAGACCGCCGATCTCGGAACGCGCGGGGGCGGCGCTGCGCCGGAGGCTGTCATCGACGGCGATTCTCCCCACCATCTCGGGGGCCCCGAGTTTGGCGAGGGAGCCCTTGGACTACGATGGAAGCATGGCGAACGTTGCATCGGCCAGCTTCACGCCGGTCGACGACGATCTCTACCGCGAGATCATCCTGGACCACTACCGCAGGCCGCGGCACAAGCGAGCGGTCGAACCCGCCGACCGGCGGGTCGAGGCGAACAATCCCCTCTGCGGCGACGAGATCGACCTCACCATGCGGCTCGACGGCGATGCCATCGCGGAGATCGGGTTCGTCGGGCGCGGCTGCTCGATCAGCCAGGCGTCGGCGAGCATGTTGTGCGAGGCGGTCAGTGGAATGTCGTCCGAGGCGGCGCGAGCGCTTGCCGGCCGGTTCCGCGGCATGCTCCAGACGGGCGCCGAGGACGAGGATCTCGGCGACCTCGAGGCGCTGCGCGGCGTCCGTGCCTACCCCGTGCGGGTGAAGTGCGCCACACTGGCCTGGAACGCACTGCTGCAGGCGCTCGGATCCGAGGACCTGGTGAATGAGACATGAGTGACACGAACGGAACTGCTGGCGACACCACGACGACCACCGAGGAGGCGCCCAGCGCCCGTGCCTCGCACGAGCTCGTGCGGGCCGCGCTGAGCGAGGTGTACGACCCCGAGATCGGCATCGACATCGTGTCGCTCGGGCTGGTCTACGGCAGCCACTTCGAAGACGACGGCACGCTGGTCATCGAGATGACCCTGACCACGCCGTACTGTCCGCTGGGGCCCGTGATCCAGACGCAGACTCACGCGGTGTGCGCACCGCTACCTGGTGTGGAGAAGGTGCGCGTCGACCTGGTGTGGTCACCTCCGTGGGATCCTCACACGATGGCGTCAGAGGAAGCCAAGCTCGAGCTCGGAATCTACTGAGCCGGCGCCCGCTTGGCGTAACGGCGTGGCATCGTTGCTCTGGTGGAGCGCATCTTTTCCGAGGACGACGCCAATGCGCTGCTGCCGCAGTTGCAAGAGCTGCTCCCCAGGGTGCAGCAGGCGTACGGCACGTTTCGTGATGCCGCCCAGGGCGCGAAGCGCAAGGCGGCGGCCAACGGATCGAACCCCGGGTCGGTGGCGGAGACAGGCGGCGACTATGTACAGCTGCTGGGGGAGGTGACCGACCTCGGTGTCATCCTGCGCGACCCGGAGACCGGCCTCTGCGACTTCCCCTCGCTCCGCGAGGGGGAGCCGGTCTTTCTCTGCTGGCGTCTCGGCGAGGATCGCGTCGCCTTCTGGCACCCGCGCGATACCGGCGCCGCCGGCCGGCAACCGCTCTGAAGAGCGGCCGCGCCGGCGCGTTATTGCATACACTTGCGGTGCGTCTCTCGGCCCCGTGCCCCCCGCTCTCTCAATCAGGACGCTTCGCGGCCTGGGCTCGGCGGCACTCAGCGAAAAGGAGGACCCTCGCCCATGACGGACTGTTCCAGTACCACCTCCTGCCCGATCCACGAAGTGGTGGGGAGCTGACCGCCGGAGACCCGGTCACACAACTGAGAACCGCCGTCCCGGTCCGCTGACCGAGCGGCGCATCAGGAGAGGCGCGGACCGCCCGTCACGGGGTGGTGCTCTCCTCCCACACGCCAACGCCGTGCGTGCGTGCGGCACGAGCGCGAGCTCGCGATGCCGGGCGTCCGCGGCGCTGACCGTGATCCGCCTGCGCTCGCGTGCGGCGACCGTCAGACGAAGCGCGCGACTTCCGTCTGGGCTTCGCGAGTTGCCACATCGGTGGCCGCGACGATCTGGTCGCGCTCCACGAAACCGTCGACGCCGTCGTGCGTGCGCACCTTGACGAACTCGGCGGTCCCGCCGGCGACGGCCACGAGGCCGGTCGCCGTGAAGATCTCCACGCCACGAGCTGCCGCGAAGCTGGGCTCGAGATAGAGGCGGTACGGGGTGCCCGCCCACGAAGCCACGAGTGTCACCGGGCCCGGCGGGATCTGGCGCTGCCGGTATATCGTGCGCTGGTCGGAGCGCCCGGCCGTGAGCAGGCGCACCAGCTGCAGCGCCCTGCTCGTGGGTCCCGCGTCGGCCCGGCCGGTTGCCCGCACCAGGAGGCCGCCGCGTGAGCTCGCGGTGACGATGACCTCGGTCCCCTGGGGACGGCGGACGGCCGTGGTCCGCACCCAGCGCACATCGACCCTCGGTTTGGTCCAGTTGCCGAAGAACCCGCGGCGGGACACCTCGATGGCGCGCGCCGAGTCCTCACCGAGGATCTCGAAGCGGTAGGGCGGGGTGGCGATGAGCTGCTCCATGGTGGCGAACACCTCGCGCGGAGGTGCCGCCGTCACGAACCGCCAGGTCTGCCTCTCGGGGGCGAGCACGCTGGCAAGTGTACGGTGCCGGCGGCGGCTGCACCGTCTGCGACACCAGGAGATGTTTCCCGTGAAACGTCGGATCCGTTTTCCACAGGCTGGTTAAACAAACGTTGCCCGCCCAATACGGGGGCGCGCCCCGGTCCGCTTCCAGGTCCTGGGGAAACCGTGGAAAACCGTCCGTGCAAACCCGGCGGTTTCGCGTTCACCGGGCCGGCGGCGCCGCCCACGGTGCTGCCCCCGAGCCACTCGACATAATTCACCCGACGATGAGTCCCATCGCCGTCCTCGCAGTGGCCAACCAGAAGGGGGGCGTGGGCAAGACGACGACGGCCATCAACACGGCTGCCGCGCTGGCCGAGATGGGCCGGACCGTGCTGCTCATCGACACCGATCCACAGGCCAACCTCACCTCCGGGATGGGCATCGATCGCCGCGACGTCGAGACCAGCATCTACGACGTCCTCGTCCTCGGCCGTCCGCTGCCGGAGGCCACGATGCCCACCCGTGTCGGCGGCGTCGTCATCGTCCCGTCCGACATCGCCCTCGCCGGCTCCGAGGTGGAGCTCGCCGGACTTTCCAAGCGCGAGCACCGTCTGCGTCTCGCTCTCGAGGCCGCGAACAGCGACGCCGACTACGTCATCATCGACTGCCCGCCCAGCCTGGGCCTGCTCACCGTCAATGCCGTGGTCGCCGCCGAGCAGCTGCTCATCCCCGTTCAGTGCGAGTTCTACGCGCTCGAGGGGCTGGGCCTCCTCACCCACACCATAGCCCTGCTGCGGCGCGATCTCAACCCCGGCCTCGGCATCGCCGGCATCGTCATGACCCAGTTCGATGGCCGCCTGGCGCTCGCCCATCAGGTCGTCGAGGAAGTGCGGGCGCGCTTCGGCGACGCTCTGTTGCGCCCCCTCATCCCGCGCAACGTCCGCCTCAGCGAGGCGCCAAGCCACGGCCTGCCCGTGACCCTCTACGACCCGTTCTGCCGCGGCTCGGCCGCATACCGGGAGCTCGCCACCAACCTCGACCAGCGACTGCGCGGCCACTCCGCGGAAGCCAACGGGTTGGGCCCGTCCGCGTGAGCGATACGCCGTCTCCGCCCCGCAACTTCCGCCGCCGCGGTCTCGGACGCGGCCTCGAGGCACTGCTCACGTCGGGGCCTGAGATCGCCGGAGACTCTCCGCTCCTCGTCTCGCTCGACCCTCGCACCGTCGCGCCCAATCCGGAACAACCTCGCCGCGCCTTTGATGAGGCCGAGCTGAGCTCGCTGGCGGAATCCATACGCGTGCACGGGCTCCTCCATCCCATCGTGGTGGAGCGGAACGCCGCTGAGTACCGCTTGGTTGCCGGCGAGCGCCGCCTGCGCGCGGCCGTCGCCGCCGGGGTGGCGGCCATCCCCGCCCTCGTGCGGCCGCCGGCCGACTCAGCCCGTCAGTGGCTGGAGATGGCGCTCACCGAGAACGTGCAGCGCACCGACCTCAACCCCATGGAGGAGGCGGCAGCCTACGGCCGCCTCGCCGACGCGTTCGGCCTCTCCCACGAGGCGATTGCCATGCGGCTGGGCAAGTCGCGACCCGCGGTCAGCAACGCCATACGACTGCTCGGTCTGCCGGCATCGGTGCAGCAGGCGGTGACCGACGGACGGCTCAGCGCCGGGCACGCGCGAGCCATCCTCGGGGTCGCCGGGGAGCGCGAGCGAGAGGCGCTCGCCCAACGCATCCTCGTCGACAGCCTCTCCGTGCGCGAGACCGAGCGCGCGGTTCAGGAGGCATCAGCACCCCGCGAGGCTGCCACCGCCCCTCGACCCCGGAAGCCGGCGGGGCCCGCCGCGTCGCCGGACGACGCCGCGGTGCAACGCGGCCTCGAGCGGGCGCTCGGCCTCGCCGTCCGCGTGAGGCGCCACCCCAAAGGCGGCGGCCAGGTGATCATCGATTTCGCCGACGACTCCGACCTCGACGCCCTGTATCGCAGGCTCGGCGGCCCGCCGCTCTGACGCGGTCCCGCCGGGCTCAGCCGACGGGCCGATCAGCCGTGCCGGCGAACCGCTTCTCAGCAGCCTCCAGGTCGAGATTGGCCATGAACGACTCGATGTACTTGGGGCGCTCCGCCGGCTTGTAGTCGAGCAGAAAGGCGTGCTCCCACACGTCCATGACGATGATCGGCTTGAAGCCCGCGATGTTGCCGTCCTCGTGCAGCGTGATCCAGTGGTTGCTGAGCCGGCCCGTGGCCGGATCAAGGTAGGTCACCGTCCAGCCCACGCCGCGCATGCCGCCGATGGCGGTGAAGTCCTTCTTCCAGACGTCGAGATCCCCGAACGACTCCCCAAGAGCACGCCCCAGCGGGCTCGAGCTCGAGATCTCACCGCCGCCGTCGCGCTTCATGTTGCCGAAGTAGTACTCGTGCAGCACCATGCCGTTGTACTCGAAGCCCAGCCGCCGCGTGATCTCGGCGAACGCAGGCGTCCCCCCCTTGCCCTGACCGGTCATCTCGACCAGCTGTTCGTTGAGCAGGTTCGTGTTTTTGACATACCCTGCATAAAGACCGAAGTGCATCTCCAGCGTCCGGTCCGATATGCCGGCCAGGCCGGACAGGTCGAACGAGCGCTGCTTGTATGGGTTCTGGGTCAGCAATGCCATGCGTAGCCCTCGCGATGAACACGGTTGGACACCCGGCCCGCCTTGCCACGGGCATCAACAGCCATTCTGGCAGCGCGAGGCGGCGCCGCGCTGAGGCCCCGAATCCCTGACCGGATCAGGCGTGACGCGCTCGTCGCATGGCCCGCGTCGCGGCAACCCTCATAATCGCTGCACGTGACTCAGGTAGCGCCTCCGCCTGCCCCGGTTATCCGCCGGCGCCGGCGCAAAGGCGGTTGGCTGCGCGACCTCCTCGAGGTTCTCCTGATCGCGCTCATCCTCTACATCATCATCTGGACCGCGCTGCAGACGGTGCGCGTCGACGGCACCAGCATGGTGGGCACGCTGCAGAACCAGGACCTGCTGCTCGCCAGCAAGATCTCGTATGACTTCGGGGCCAACCCCTCGCGAGGTGACATCGCCGTGCTGATACCGCCAAGCGATCCCACTCGCGACTTCATCAAACGAATCATCGGCCTGCCCGGCGACACCATCGAGATCAACGCCGGCAAGGTGATGATCAAGCCCGGCGGCAAAGGAAATTGGCAGGTGCTGCACGAACCCTATCTGCCCCAGCCCTGGACCACCCTCGACAACTGCTGCGATTCCGCCGGGAAGGCCTCCGGCTCCGCCCAGCCGTTCACGATCCCTCAGGACCAGTACTTCGTAATGGGCGACAATCGCAACTTCTCGAGCGACTCGCGGTCGTTCGGTCCGGTCCCCCGTAAGAACATCCTGGCCAAAGCGTTCCTGCGCATCTGGCCCATCAACCACTTCGGCGGACTCGGCGACGGACCCACGCTGGCCACCACCGGGGCGCTCGCCCCCGCTGCCGGGGTCGCGCTGCCCGGAGCCGGCGTGGCGCTGCTCGAGCTCGGCCGCCGGCGACGGCGCCGCCTCAGCCGCTGATCCAGTCCCCCAGAGCCGGGGACCACTCGAGCAGCTCGGCGGGGCCGAAGAACAGCGCCACCTCCTCCGCCCCCCGGGCGGGCGAGTCGCTGCCGTGGACCACGTTGGCGCCGATCGAGACCGCCAGGTCGCCGCGGATCGTCCCGGGCGCAGCGTTCTTCGGATCGGTCGCGCCCATGGTGGCCCGGACCAGCGCCACGGCCTCCGGTCCCTGCCACACCATCGCCGCGACCGGAGCCGAGGTGATGAAGCTGACGAGTCCCTCGAAGAAGGGCTTGCCCACGTGCTCGGCGTAGTGCCGCCGGGCCAGGTCAGTGTCGATCCGCAGCAGCTTGAGCGCGACCAGCTGCAGCCCGCGCCGCTCGATGCGCCGGATCACCTCCCCGATGAGTCCGCGCTGGACGCCGTCCGGCTTGACCAGCACGAGGGTGCGTTCCACGTTCACCGGAGCAGCCCTTCGAAGCGGGTGCTGCTGCGAAACGGGCCGACCACCGCCCCGCGCAGCCCTTCGTCGAGCACCCGCCGCGCCGCCCGTCGCACATCCTCGGCGGACACGGCCTCGAGCTGCGCAATGATCTCGGCCGGGTCCAGGATCGTTCCGGTGAGCAGCAGCTGATGGCCGGCGTACTCGCCGAGCGCGGACGTGCTCTCCAGCGAGAGCAGCAGGCGTCCCTTCACGAACTCCCGTGCCTTGAGCATCTCGGCGTCGCCCACGAGCTCGCCGGCCAGCCTGCGCAGCTCCGCGAGGGCGGCGCGCAGCGCCGTGACAGCCCGCTTCGGCTCGCACCCCAGGCCGATCGTGGTCGCGCCGCTGTCGCGAAAGCGGGTGACGAACGAGTGGACGTCGTACACGCACCCGCGCTGCTCGCGCAGCTCCAGGAACAGACGGCTGGACATCCCTTCGCCGAGGATCGCGTTCAGGATGTCTTCCGCGTAGCGCTCGGGGTCGAGATAGGAGGCGGAGCGCGCTCCCACCAGCACCGTCGCCTGCTCCGTGGCTCGCCGCGCGATGCGCAGCCGCGGCCCGTCCGGCGGCGATGCCGGCGGCGCGGGCCGCGCCTCGGGCCGTTGGTCCCGTGCCGCCCACTCCTCCAGCTCGGCGCTGAACAGCCGGTGAGCGGCGTCCGGGTCGACGGCGCCGGCGACGCTCACCACGACACGTGACGGGCGCACGTACCGGTCGAGATGGGCGCGGCAGTCCTCGGCCGTGAACGACGTCACCGTCGCCTCCGTACCGGCGACGTCGCGGCCCAGCGGATGCTCGGGCCACATCACCTCATCGAAGACGATCTGCGCGTACTCCTGCGGGTTGTCCTCGTACATCCGCAGCTCCTCGATCACCACCTGGCGCTCCTTGATGACCTCGGCGGGATCGAACGCCGGATACAGCACCATGTCCGTCAGCACCGCCGCCGCCAGGGGCAGCGATGTTGCGGGCACTCGTGTCCAAAACACGGTGGACTCACGATCGGTGGCGGCGTTGAGCACGCCGCCCACGCCCTCGATCGCCTCGCTGATCGCGCGCGCCGTGGGATACCGCCGGCCTCCCTTGAAGACCATGTGCTCCACGAAATGGCTGATACCGGAGTCCGCAGCCGCCTCGTACCGCGAACCCACACCCACGAGAAGCGACACGGCCACGGACGCGCGGCCGGGCAGGGGGACTGTGACCAGCCGCGCGCCCCCGGGAAGTGGCGCCTCGACAAACGTCACCCCCGAACTCGCGGCGGCAGCGGTGGGCGTGCCGAGCGCCAGGGCGCCCCTCAGCGTCGGTGGCCGAACGTGGGCCCCCGGCGCGGGCCCGCAGCAGGATCGGGCCCACCCTGTGGCGGCCCGGTGGGATGGATGACTACGCGACGCGCGGGCTCACGGCCGGAGCTCTCGGTGCGCACGCCCTCATCGTCGGCAAGCGTCATGTGCACGACGCGCCGCTCGTACGCCTGCATCGGGTCCAGCGCGTAGCGCTCACCGCTGCGCTTGACGCGCCCGGCCAGGCGGAGCGCGAGCTCACGAACCTGATCCTCGCGGCGGGCGCGGTACCGCTCGACGTCGAGCACGACCCGGCGACCGTCGGGCTCCTCCTCCTCACCGAGCATCAGGTTGAGCACGGTCTGCAGGGCGCGCAGCGTCTCGCCTCGCCAGCCGATCAGCAGACCGAGATCGTCGCCGGAGATGTCGAGGATCACGGGACCGGGAGCACCGGCGAGCGTCTGCCCGCCGCGCCGCACCGACACCCTGCAGGGGATCTCCATGCGGGTCAGCAGCTCCTCGAGCATCGCCCGCGCCCGGATCGCCTGCTCGTTGATGCGGTAGACCCGCACCCGGGCCGTGCCGGCGGACAGCCGCTCCCCCGGCACACGGCGGGTGCCGCTGGAGAGCACTTCGACCTCCGCCTCATCGCGGGTCACTCCCAGCTCCGACAGGGCGCGCGCCACCGCCTCTTCGATGCTCGCGCCCTGCGCCTCGACCATCTCGGTCTCCGGGTTACGCGGCGTTGCCACTGCTTGCTGCACTGTCTCGCTCACCGAGTCCTCCTCACGCCGGCGTCAGTGGGTCCGGCGCCTCCTCCTGTTCGCACGCGCACGCGCGGCCGCAGACCGCTGTGAGGCCGATCGCTGCCTCGGGACCGTGGAACCTGCGGCGCTCCCTGCCGGCTCGCGCGCGCCGTCCCCCGCGCCGGTCTGTGCTGCGGCTGCCGGCTGCGACCCGTTGCTGCCGGTGGCGGACGCCGCACCGTTCTTCCCGCGGCCGGGCAGCAGCGCCGCACGCTGCGGCTTCAAGTCGGCGGGCGGGAACGACAGCGGGGTCACCCGCCCCGAGCCGGGCCACCACGACGGCACCTTCAGCCCGCCCCAGCCGACCACGTACCACTGCTGCAACACCATGAACATCGTGCCGGTCACCCAGTAGATGGCCAGGCCCTGCGGGAACAGCAGCCCGAAGACGAAGATCATCACCGGGAAGAGCAGCGTCATCTGCCGGCTGATCTGCGACATGCTTCGCTCCTGGTCGGTCATGTCTGCTCGCAGCGGCTGCATCATCATCCGCGACTGCGCGAACGTGAAGGCCGCGGCCAGCAGCGGGAGGATCAGGTACGTCGGGTGCGTCGGCACGTTGGCCCAGTTGCCGTTCGCCGCCGCCGACTTGCTGACGTCGTCAATCCAGAGGAACCCCTTGCCCACGCCGTGCGGCAGCGAGTTGGTGGCGTTTCGGATTGCGTTGTACAGCCCGATCAGCACCGGCAGCTGCACCAGCGCCGGCAGGCACCCGGTGAGGCCGCTGAACGGGCTGATGCCGTGCTCGCGGTACACCTTGTTCATCTCCGCGCTCAGCTTCTGCGGCTCCCGCTTGTACTTCTTGCGCAGCTCGGAGATCTGCGGTGCCACCTTGCGCTGCTCCGCCTGGATTCTTCGCGATGTGCGCAGCTGCCAGTTGAAGATCGGGAACAGCACTGCCCGGATCAACAGCGTGGTGACGATCACCGCCAGGCCGAACGCACCGATCGCCTGCAGCGGCGGCACCGCGTTGAACCCGGTGGTGAGCCACTTCAGCAGCTGCTCCAACGGGTTCGCCAGGAACGTGAAGATGATCAGCGGATTCACGACCGCACCCCGGCGCCGGCGGCGCTGCGCTGCTCACGGTGAGCGCGCCGTGCTGCGCGCCACGTGACGTACTGCTCCGGCACGGGATCGAAGCCACCCTCATGGAACGGATGGCAGCGGCCGATCCGCCGCAGCGCCAGCCACCAGCCGCGCCGCCAACCGAAGCGCTGCAGGGCCTCGTACCCGTAGTGCGAGCACGTCGGCTGGTAGCGGCAGCCGCTGACCATGCCGAAGAAGGGCCCCAGGGTGACCTGGTACACGCGGATCAGCACCAGGCTCAAACGCGTCATACCTGAATTCTCGCCCGAGCCTGCCGCAACGCGGCCTTCTCAGCCGCAACAAGCGCTTCGAACCGCATGGCTCCGCCACCCGCGCGGGCCTGCACGACGACGTCGTAGCCGGGGAGCTCGCGCATCACCGCCGTGCTGGCGGCGCGCACCTGACGGCGCAGGCGATTGCGCTCCACCGCGCCGCGGGCTCCGACGACCGCCACGGCCACGCGGGACCACGGCGTGCCGGTCGGGACGATGCTCACGCGAACGCGACCGCTCCGTCCGTCCACACCTCGGGCACGCACCACGGCAAAGCGGGAGCGCCCGCGAAGCCGCTGCACCGGGATCACCGCGGGGCAGCGGGAGTCAGGCGCTTGCGTCCCTTGCGACGCCGTGCCTTCAGCACCTGGCGGCCACCCGGGGTCGCCATGCGCGCGCGAAAACCGTGCGTCTTGCGCCGATAGCGCTTCTTGGGCTGATACGTCCGCTTGATGGGGGGCTCTCCCGTTCTGATCGCGTCCGGGGCGCGTGGCGCCGGTCACCGGACGGAGGCTGCCGCGTCGAGTATACCAACCGCCGCAGGCGCAGCCCGACCACGGGCACTGCTCGTTACGGCACGCGCTCAGCCCGTGCGCTCGTTCCTCAGCCGCTACGTGATGTCACGCCATCGTCGCACGCGACCGTTGTGACAGCGCGACGGCGTTGCTAGACTGGCCGAGCCGCGGGCACACATCACACTACGTTTCACCGATCCCGAGCAGTGGCGCAGAACATCCGCTGTTATCCACTCGTGTGCACAACATGTGGATAACCAGCACACAGTGGAGTGCGGGGCGTGGAGAGGTCACCGGGGTTCACCATTTCTTCGGGATGCCAGGTATGGATCGTATGATCGCGACAGAAGCCGACTCGCTCACGCAGGCCGCGGCGCCCGATCCGCAGCAGATGTGGCACGTTGCGCAGGAGGAGCTTCGCTTCCAGCTCTCCCGGCCGGGCTACGAGACGTGGCTTGCGAACGCGGTCCTCGTGGATTACGACGGCTACACGTTCACTGTCGGTGTGCCCACCCGGCTCGCACGCGACTGGCTCACCGAACGGTACGTGCCCCTGATTCGCGAGACTCTCTCGGGGGTTATCGGCCGCGACTGCGACGTCGCCATCACCGTCGACCCGGCCGCCGCGCCGCCTCCGGATGAGCCCGACCCTGCGGAAGCCGACCCGGTGCTCGCCCGGGTCACCGACGCCGACGACGCCACCGCGAGCGACTCCCGGCTCAACCCGAACTTCACGTTCACCACCTTTGTCGTCGGCAATGCGAGCCGCTTCGCGCACGCCGCATGCCGCGCAGTGGCCGACTCCCCGGGCAAGGCGTACAACCCCCTCTTCCTCTACGGCGGTGTGGGTCTGGGCAAGACCCACCTCATGCACGCGATCGGGCACGCAGTGCGCGAACAGCATCGCAGTGCTCGGGTCGCGTACATCACGTCCGAAAAGTTCATGAACGAGATGATCACGTCCATCCAGGAGAACCGCACCGGCGACTTCCGCGACCGCTATCGCTCGGTCGACGTGCTCCTCATCGACGACATCCAGTTCTTCGCCGGCAAGGACCGCACCCAGGAGGAGTTCTTCCACACCTTCAACGCGTTGCACGACGTCCAGAAGCAGATCGTGGTCAGCAGCGACCGGCCGCCCAAGGACATCCCGACTCTCGAGGACCGGCTCCGCAGCCGTTTCGAGGGCGGGCTCATGGCAGACATCCAGCCACCGGACTTTGAGACGCGGCTAGCCATCCTCAACCGCAAGCTCGGCCCCTACAGCCGGCTGGTCCCCGACGAGGTCTGCGCCTTCATCGCCCACCGCATCCAGCGCAACATCCGTGAGCTGGAGGGCGCGCTCATCCGGGTGCTCGCCCACGCATCCATCAACGGCCAGCCCATCACCCTCGATGTGGCCCAGCAGATCCTGCGCGACATCATCCCGGTGCACGACACCGCACCCCTGAGCATCGAGGCCATCCAGGACGCCGTGGCCGACCACTACACCATCTCGGTCGACGAGATGAAGGGGAAGCGACGTGACAAGCACATCGTGTTCCCGCGTCAGGTGGCGATGTACCTCATCCGCGAGGAGACGGACTCGTCGCTGCCCGTGATCGGGGGCGCGTTCGGCGGCCGCGACCACACCACCGCGCTGCATGCGATCGAGAAGATCACAGAGCTGGTGCGCGAGGACACACGCCTGCAGAGTGACCTCCGTCAGATTCGCCAGCGGCTGCACAGCCGTTGACGAACCTGTCGACATCCTCTGCATCACGTGTGCACGACTCGGGACGGTTGTCCGCGCCGGGGACGCGCTGTGGAGAGCAGCATCGCTTGCACACAGGCTCCCCAGCGCTCCAGGCACCCGCGGCGAACTTGTGGCGCGCGGTTTTCCACCTCATCCCCTCCTCTAGTAATACCTCCGGTTTCTTTAAACTTCACCCAGTACTAGGAGTCAGCTGGTGACAACCGTTTCCGCCGAGAGGAGTGTCCGCACCATGAAGGCCACCGTTGCTTCTTCTGCTCTGAGCTCCGCTCTGGGCCTGGTCACTCGCGCCGTCTCCCCGCGCTCGACGTTGCCGGTGCTGTCGAACGTGCTCCTGGAGACCACGGAAAGCGGGCTGAAGGTCACCGCCACCAACCTCGACCTGACCATCAGCGCGACGGTGCCGGCGACGGTGCTCGAGGAGGGGAGAACGACGGCGCCGGCACGACTGCTCACCGAATACGTGTCGTCGCTCAGCGATGGTCCCTGCACGATGGAGCTGGACCCGGCCACCCAGGTGCTGCGCCTGAGCTGTGGCGTGCACCGGGCCAACCTCCACGGAATCGATGCCATGGAGTTTCCGCCCCTGCCGCGGCAGGAGGCCGCCACCACGATCGAGGTGGACTCCGGAAAGCTGCAGGGAGCGATCACGCAGACGGTGATGGCGGCGAGTGCGGACGAGGCGTCGCCGGTGCTGACCGGCACGCTGCTCCAGATCGAGAACGGAGCCCTGACTCTGGCGGCCACGGATCGCCACCGGCTGGCGGTCAAGACGCTCCAGCTCGATGGTGCCGGCGAGGTTCCGCCTGTGTCGGTGATCGTCCCGGCGCGGCACCTGAACGAGGTGGCGCGAGCGATCAATCCCAACCGGCCCACCGTTGGCATCGCATTCTCCGAGGGACGCAACCAGGTGTTCTTCACGCTCAAGGACGTGGAGATCTCGTCGCGGTTGATCGAGGGCGCGTACCCCAACTATGCGCAGGTCATTCCGGCGTCGACGGCCACCACGGTCAGCCTGCCCACCGCGGCGCTGCTGCGCGAGGCGCGCACCGCGGCAGTGCTCGCACGTGACGCCGCGAACCCGGTGCGCATGCAGGTGGGAGAGGGGACGCTGACGCTGCGTGCGCAGACCGCCGAGGTGGGCGACGACGAAGCCCCCCTGACCGCAACTGTGCAGGGCGATGACGTGCAGATCGCGTTCAACGCCCGCTACGTGCTTGACGCGCTGTCGGTGCTCGACTCGGACGAGGTGCAGCTGTCGTTCAACGGCGCGCTGCATCCCGGTGTCATCCGCCCCGCGGGGCGCGACGACTACCTCTGCATCATCATGCCGGTGCGCGTCGCGTAGCGCCCCACTGCACCGGCGGCCGACGGGTCCTGCCGCCTCGCTCGTCGATCGTCACATCGCGCAGAAGCGAAGTCGCTTGACCACCTGATCGCCGACAGCCTCGTTGCAGGCGGCGATCACGCGCGGGGACTCGAGCTGCAGCTGATGCGCGAGCGCGGTGTTCGCAGTGGCGATCAGCAGAACACCACG
>DASUWI010000071.1:0-30921 GCA_036378495.1 Candidatus Dormiibacterota bacterium | reverse complement strand
GGGCCAGCCGTACTTGCTCTCCAGTCCGGGGAGGCCGTCCGGGCGGGTGCGGAACTCAGACATGATGCACACCGGTGTCGACGGATGCGCGGTCAGATACTTGCCGAAGTCACCCAGCGTGGTGCCGTACGTGCCGGTGTCAGACGACTTGATCGCGACGCCGTTGGTGTCGTCGAACGGCGTGTTGCCGTACCAGCAGAGGCCGTTGGCTTCGTCCTTCTGCTGCACGAACGTGAACGCCTGGTTCAGGTCGGTGGGGAACTGCCCCGTCTGCAGGTTGAGGTAGTCGGTCAGCTCCGTGCCCGTGTACTGCCAGTACATGTCGATCGTTCCGCTGGTCAGCGCGGTGCCGATCGCCTTGTCCGCCGCCGAGAACGTGTTGTCGACGGTGAACCCATGTGCCTCGAGCACCTGCTGCGTCATAGAGGCCAGCAGCTGTTCCTCGGCGAACGACTTGCTGCCGATCTTCACCGAAGCGCCGTTGCCGTTCGCCGACGTTGTCGGCGACGGACACGCCGACGACGAGCCCGTGGTCGTGGTGGTCGTGGTCGAGCCGTTGTTGCCGCCACCGCAGGCCGCGAGAACGGCCGGAAGCGCGACAACCAGAAATGCCAGTACCCGCCGCGTCATGTTCCTCCTCCTGTTCGGCTGGATATGCGTTTGGGAACCACAGCGCGCTCCACAAGCGAGAGCGCCCAGTCTGCCAGCAATGCGAGCACGGCGACCATCACCGCGCCCACGAAAACAATACGATCACTGCGGTTGATCCCGGACGAGATCACGTCGCCCAGCCCGCCGCCGCCGATGAAGTTGCCCAGCGTCGCAGTGCCGATGATGAGCACCAGCGTGGTGCGCAGCCCCGCGAAGATCAGCGCGGATGCCAGCGGCACCTGCACCTGCGTCAGGGCTTGCCAGCGCGTCATCCCCATCCCTCGTGCCGCCTCGATGGCCGCCGGGTCGACGCCCTGAATGCCGGCCACCGTGTTGCGCAGCACCGGCAGCAGACCGTAGGCGACGAGCGCGATGATCGTCGGCTCCGCGCCCAGCCCCAGGAACGCATAGAGCAGCACGAGGATGCCGATGCCGGGGACGGCCTGGCCCAGGTTCGCCAGCATGAACACGACCACCCGCGTGGCGCGGCCCCCGATGGCGATGAGCACACCGAGCGGCACCCCGGCAGCCGCGACGATCCCGAACGAGATCAACGACAGCGCCACGTGGCCGATGAAGCGGCTCTGCAGGAACGCCGTGTTGAGGACGCCGGAGTCGCTCGGCGTCCCGTTCAGCGTCTGAAACACGCCGTACGACAGCGCGATCCCCACGGCGAGGGCAAACGGCAGGGCGAACACGCGCAGCCAGGAGAGGTCGGCGCGCTGCAACCGGCCGGCGACGGGAGCCACGCTCACTGCGACGCCCTCCGGATCACGTCGCCGTCGATGGTGCCGGCCACACGCTCGCCGTCGACCACGGCCACCTCGCCGTCCGATGAGCGCAGCACCGCGTCGAGCGCATCGCGCAGCGTGCCGGCGATGTCCACGCGCGTCTGCGGCACGGCGCCGTTGACCGGCGCCAGTGACACGTCACGCAGGTGGATGAGCGCCAGGCGCCGCACCATGCGCGCCTCACCGAGGAACGCGCGCACCGCCGGTGTCGCCGGCCGCGCCAGCAGCTCGGCCGGCGGCGCGTACTGCTCCACCTTCGCGCCCGGGGAGAGGAGCGCCACCCGATCGCCGAGCTTGACCGCCTCGTCTATGTCATGAGTGACAAAAACGATCGTCTTGCGCACCACCTGCTGCAGGCGCAGCAGCTCGTTCTGCAGGCGCTCGCGCGCGATGGGATCGATGGCGCCGAAGGGCTCGTCCATCAGCAGGATGTTGGGGTCGACGGCGAGAGCCCGGGCGACGCCGACTCGCTGCCGCTCTCCCCCGCTCAGCTCGGCGGGCAGCCGGCGCGCGTAGTCATTGGGTGGCAGCCCGACGAGCTCGAGCAGCTCGTTGACACGGGAGCCGACGCGCTGGCGCTCCCAGTGCTGCAGGTGCGGCACCGTGGCCACATTCTGCGCCACGGTGCGGTGCGGGAAGAGGCCGATCTGCTGGATCACGTACCCGATCGACCGGCGCAGCTCATCCGGGTTTCGCTTGCGGGTGTCCTCCCCGTCGATCGCGATCGTCCCCGAGGTGGGTTCGATCAGCCGGTTGATCATCTTCAGCGACGTGGTCTTGCCGCACCCCGAGGGGCCGACGAAGATGACGATCTGTCCGGACGGAATCTCCAGCGTGAGGTCGTGCACCGCGCCGCCGCCGTCGTTCGACGAGTAGTGCTTGCTGACGCGGTCGAACGTGATCACGTCGCCGCCACCGCCACGCGGCCGCCGGACAGCGCCCGCTGCACCGTGGCCAGCGCCAGGTCGGCGAGGATGCCGATCGCCGCCACCGGGATGATGCCGGCGAGCACCGCGTCGAGTGTCCCCGTGCTGCGCCCGACCGCCTGCAGGAGCGGCTGGCCCAGATCATTGGCGCCAACGGTGGCGCCAACTGTTGCGATGGCGACCACCATCACGGTCGCCTGGCGCAGCCCGGCGAGGATGACGGGCACCGCGAGGGGCAGCTGCACGCGCGTCAGCAGCTGGACGCCGTTCATGCCCATCCCCCGCGCCGCCACTTCGACGGCCGGGTCGACAGCCTGGATGCCGGCGAGGGTGTTGCGCGAGATAGGCAACAGTGCGTACATCACCAGCCCGACGATCACGGGCGGGTTGCCGAGCCCCACCCAGATGGTGAGCAGCCCGAACAGCGCAAAGCTCGGAATCGTGATGATCGTGCTGGTCATGGCGACCACCACGGTGCCGACGAGCTCCGATCGCGCCGCCGCCACCCCCAGCGCAAGGCCCACCGCGGCGGCGATGGCCACGCTGATCACGACGATCAGCACGTGCGTCGTGACCTGCGGGCCCAGTGTGTCCCAATGGTCCGCGATGTACCGGAAGACGCTCACGGCGCGCCTCCGCGGGTCACGATGGGTGGCCGGCTTGGCAGGCGGCCGTGTCCCTGGGCCAAGGCGAGGAATGGTAGCCGATCGGCCTCAGTCAGGCCGGACGCGTCTGCCTAGTAGCCGTATGGGTTGGACGACGGCGTCGGCGTCGCCGCGCTTGCCGCCGCGCCGTTCGCGGTGAGGGCCGGCGTGGCAGCGAACCACTTCCCCGCGATCCCCTGCCCATTGGTCTGTCCCGGGGCGCTGTCCGCGGCGTAGGTGTGCAGCGGCCACCCGTTGTACGTGACCTGGGTGGAGCCGTCCGCCAGCGTCACCGTACCCCGTGTTCCGGGCACGTCCGGCGGCTTGGTCGTAGTTCCGCCGGCCTTCAGCGGTGGCCATGTCGACGCGCACCCCCCGGTGCAGCCGACGACGCTGCCCTTCTCGGGAACGAAGTAGTACAGGGTCAGGCCCTGTGCGTTGGTCAGCACCGACCCGAGCGACGTGCTGCCGGTCGCGATCGTGGGCGAGGCCGAGGGCGTGGCGGTCGCCGCGCCGGGCGAGGAGCTCGCGCGGGCAGGGGTGCTCGTGCTCGTCGCTGTGCCGCCGCCGCAGGCTGCCAGCGCTCCTGCGGCAAGGGTCAGGGTGGCGATCAGTCCCCGAGTGATCACGTCGCCGAGAGGTACGACCGCCGGTTACACCTGGCGAGACGGGTATTCTCGACGGATGTGCCGAAGCATCAAGACGCTGCGCGGCGCTGAACCGGCGGCGGGTGACGACGAGATCCACGCCGCGGCGTTGCAGTTCGTGCGCAAGGTGAGCGGGTACCGGGCGCCGTCGCAGCGCAACCGTCCCGCATTCGACAGCGCGGTCGAGGACGTCAGTGCCTCGGTCACGCGCCTGCTCGAGCGGCTGGAGGCGCGCTGATGCGGCGCAGGACGCTTCTCGCCGCCTCCACCGCGCTGCTGGCCGGCGCCGGCGCCTACGAGCTCGACCGTCAACGGCTCCTGCGGTCCCGCGACGCGGATCCCGAATGGTGGGAGCTGAACACGCCGCTGGATGGGCGTGCCGTGGAGGTCACGTCCGCGGACGGCACGCGCATCCACGCCGAGGTCCACGGACCTGACGATGCGCCCACCGTCCTGCTCGTCCCCGGCTGGCTGGAGAGCCTCGACCTGTGGCATCACCAGATTCGGGCGCTGCGGGACGAGTTCCGCGTGATCGCCTACGACCTGCGCGGCCACGGAGCCAGCGGGTTGCCGCCGTCGCGTGACGCGTACACCGCGCAGGCGCTCGGCGACGACCTGCAGGCGGTGCTGCAGGCGCTGCTGCCCGCGGGTGAGCCGTGCCTCGCGGTCGGCCACTCCATGGGTGGCATGTCGATCGTCGCCTGGGCCGGTCAGCACCCGGAGGACGTGCACCTCCGGTTCGCCGGCGCCGTGCTCCTGAACACCGGGCTGAGCGAGTTCATCGACCGCGCCACCGTTCTCGGCGACGCCGTGGGCGCGCAGGTCCACCGCGCCGCCCACCGTTCGCTGCTGGCGACTGAGGTCGTGTGGCCCACGTGGTTGGAGCGCGGGGGGTTCTTCCTGGTTCGTCGCGCCGCGTTCGGACCGGGCGCGAGTGCCGCCCAGGTTGCGTTCGCGCACCACATGTTCGTGACCACGAGCCGCCAGGCGCGCGCCGGGTTCGGACGCCTGTTCCTGACGCTCGACCTCGAGTCCTCGGTGTCGAGCCTGACGGTGCCGGCCGCGGTGATCGCCGGTCGGTCCGACCGCCTGCTGCCTCCCTGGTACGCGGAGCAGCTCGCCGCGAAGCTCCCAGACCTCGTCGAGTACGTCGAGCTCAGCGAGTCCGGTCACACGTCGCTGCTGGAGGAGGCGGCCCGGGTCTCGATGCACATCGGACGCATGGCTCGTGCGTGTTTGCTGGTCCGCCCCGCGGCGGTCCAGGACGCGGAGGGCGAGCACACCGAGAGCTCGCCCTCACGTCTGCGACGGCGCCGGCGTGCGCAGGCTCCGGCAGACGAGGTGCAGCCGGACGCGGCGTCCGGCTAGGCGTCAGTTACTCGGCGCCGCCCGTCGAGCCGCCGGCCTCGGGCTGCATGGTGATGCTGCCGTTGACCACCGTGCCGTCGTCGACGCGCAGGCGCGGGGTGCGCACATCGCCATGGATCGTGCCGGTGCCGTGCACGTTGAGCTTGACGTCCGCGAGCACGTTGCCGTTGAGTGTGCCGCGCACGGTGACGTTGCGTCCCTCGACGAGCGCGTTCACCGTGGACCCAGCCTCGACCTCGATGTCACCGGTGGCGTGCAGCTCGCCCTCGACGCGGCCTTCGATGCGGAGGTCGCCTTCGACACGCAGCGTGCCGCGCAGCTCGTCGCGAGGGCCGATTCTCACGCTGTTGAGCGAGTTGCCGTCGCGGGCCCGAGCACGCGGTACGGCGATCTCGTTGAGTTCAGTGATGTTGTCCATGGTCGGCGTGTCCTCCGGTGCGCTCTGCCCTGCTCTCCGACCGACATGCTAGACGAGTGGCCGGAGCACCCGGACCGTCTGTCACGAGCCCGCGACGGGGGTGGCGCGCTCCAGAATCCGGGTATGCACGTCGAGGCCGCGGCGGACCCGTTCACCGCGCAGATGCTCGACTACTACCGGGCCACTGCGCCGGCCTACGACGACTGGGCCGGCGGTGTCCATTTGAAGGCTGCGGCGCGTGTGGCGCAATTGGCGACCATCAATGCGGGGGACGTCGTGGTCGACGCCGGCTGCGGCACGGGGCTGCTCGCGCGCGTGCTCGCCGCCGAGCGCCGTCACCTGGGACGGATCATCGGCGTCGACGTCTCCCTGTCCATGCTCGAGGTGGCCGAGACCAACCGCCCGCGCGACGCGCCGGTCAGCTTCGGCCGCGGCGTCGTCGAGCACCTGGTGCTGCGTGACAAGACCGTCGACGTGGTGGTCCTCGGGCTCGTTCTCTCGCTGGTTGCGCGGCCGGAGGCGGCGCTGCTCGAGGCCCGCCGCGTGCTCCGCCCCGGAGGCCGCATCGTCATCTCCGAGACGCAGCGCAGCCTGCTCAGCGAGGTCGACGCGATGTTCCTTGCCGAGCTGCGCGACCTGGGCACGGTCTTTCACATCCCTGACCGCCCCGCATCGCATGCTCGCCTCGGCGAGCCGCAGACACTGGCCGAGCTGCTGCACCAGACGGGATTCACCGATGTGCAGACCAGCTCGATGGTGGTGGGCAACCACACGGCCGACGCCCGCACGTTCATCGAGCTCATGCGCGAGGAGGGGCCGTGGACCTACACGATGCTCAACCTACTCGGCCCCGGCGCACGGGAGCGCCTGGAGCAGCGGCTGACGGGCACCGTGAGGTTCTCCGAGGAGGGCGGTCCCTTCCTCTATCACCGGCCGTTCTCGTTCGCCGTCGGGCGGCGCGTCTGACGCCGGCGCGTCAGGCGACGAGGTCCCGCGTGATCTCGGCGATGTGGCGCACGCCGGCCAGCATCATCGCGTGCACCAGGTCGGCGCGCAGCGCCTGCAGCAGCGCGGCGACACCGGGCGCGCCCTCGCAGGCCAGCGCCCACAGCACGGGGCGGCCGACCAGCACCGCCTCGGCGCCGAGCGCCAGCGCCATGAGCACGTCCACCCCGGTGCGCACCCCGCCGTCGACGAGCACCGTCGCGCGATCACCGACGGCGGCGACGACCTCGGGCAGCGCGGTGGCGCTGGACACCGCGCGGTCGAGCTGACGCGCGCCGTGGTTGGACACGATCACGCCGGCAGCGCCGGCGTCGACGCAGTCGCGCGCATCGTCGGCACGCAGCACGCCCTTGACGAGCACCGGGAGACCGCTGAGCTCGTGGAGCCACGCGATGGTGTCCGTGGTGATCGTGGGATCCAGGTCGATGGCGCTGCGCCAGTCGGCGCCGGCCTCGAGGTGGTGGCGCACGTTGACCATGTACATCTCATCTGTGACCGGTGGGTCTCCCTGGCGCGGCTTGCGCCCGAACAGCGGCGTGTCGCCGGTCAGCACGAGCGCACGCGCACCGGCGTCGCGAGCGCGGAGCACCAGCTCTCGGGTGAGCGCGCGCTTGCGCATCACGTAGACCTGGAACCACCACGGCCCGCCGGCGGCCGTCGCGATGTCCTCGAGGCGTGTCGTCGCGCGGGTGGCGACGACCATCAACGTGCGCGCCGCGCATGCGCCGCGGGCGGTCTCCACCTCGCCGTCGCGGTGCGCCAGCCGCTGGTACGCGGTTGACGCAACCAGGATCGGCGCGCCCAGCGGACTGCCCAGCAGCGTCGTCTCGGTGCGCACCTCGCCGACATCGCGCAGCACGTGGGGCCGCAGGCGCAGGTCGCGCCAGGCGCGCTCCGCCTCGCCGAGGCTGACCTCCTCGCCGGAGCCGGTGGCGTAGTATTCGAGCGCCCCGGGGTCCAGTGACCCCGCCGCCAGGCGGCGGTGGCGCTGCAGCATCGCCACCAGCGACTCGGGGCTCACGCGCCGGGCACCGCTTCGAGGCCGAGCTTGCCGGGATTGAAGATGCCGTGCGGGTCCAGCGCGGTCTTGAGACGGCGCAGCACCTCGAACCCCGCACCGAGGGCGTCCGCGGCATACGGGCCGCGCTGCAGCCCGACCCCGTGGTGATGGCTGATCGACCCGTGGTGCGCCAGCGTGGCGCGCATGACCGCGTCCCAGGCGTCGTCGTAGTACTGCTCGGCCCACGCGTCGTCCTCCGCATCGGGCCCGATTCCGGCGAACGTGAAGTAGAGACATGCACCGTCGACGTAGGCGTGCGACTGATGCGCGCTCGCCGCCACCGTGCCCGGGAGGGCACGCAGGCCGCGGACGGCGTCCGAGTACAGCGCGGGCAGCTGCGACCACCTCGCGGCGACCTCGATCGTGTCGACCACAATGCCCATCTCGAGCACGCGGCCCAGCACCGACACATCGTTGCGCGCCGCCAGCCACGCGTCGACCGGCGCCGTTCCCAGCGACCGTGCCTCGCCGCACTCGGATGTCAGGACCGCCATCGACGCGTCGATGAGGGCGGCCTCACCCTCGTCGAGCGCGATCAGCAGGACGCCGTCGTGGTCGAAGTTGCGCTTCGCATCCTCTGCGTCATACAGCCGCACCACCGCCGGCGTCGCACCGCGGCGCAGCGTGCGCCGCACCGCGTCGAGACCGCTGTCGAAGTCGTCGAACGACCATGCATTGCGTCGCTCCGCGGGCGGCAGCGGGTGCGCCCGCAGGCGAGCGCTCGTGATCACACCGAGCGTGCCCTCGCTGCCGACGAACAGCTGCGTCAGGTCCGGGCCGGTGGCGGCGCGCGGCCCGGCGTTGCCCAGGCTGCCGGTGCGCACGATGTCGCCGCCGGCGACCACGACCTCCAGCCCGGCCACCATGTCCTCGATCTTTCCGTAGCGCGTCGAGTACTGGCCCGCGGCGCGGCAGGCGAGCCACCCGCCCAGCGTCGAGAGCTCGATCGATTGTGGCCAGTGCCCCAGCGTCAGCCCGTGGTCGCGCCGCAGCGTGTTCTCGAGGTCGGGGCCGAACGTGCCGCAGCCTGCATCGATGAGCAGCGAGGCATCGTCCACCGCGGTCACGCCCGCAAGCCGCAGCGTGTCGAGCGCGACGCCGCCGTGCAGCGGTATGGCGCCGCCGCAGACGCCGCTGCGTCCGCCGGCCACCGTCACCGGGATGCGCTCGGCGTCGCACACACGCACCACCGCACACACCTCGTCGAGCGACTGCGGCGTGACCACGACGTCGGGCATGGCGGGCACCTGGTCGCGCCGCGCCCAGCGCAGCGCGCGCGGCCACCAGTCCACCGCGGCGGCGGCCAGCGCCGCCGGGTCGGTGGTGACGTCAGCGCACGCCTCGTGGAGGCGTCGCAGCTGCGCGGCGTCGACACGGGGCAGCGCGGCCCAGCGCCGGCGAACGGCGTCCGGGGCGGCGCGAACCGTGACCGGCGGTGGGGTGCGACGCATCGACGCGCATGGTAAGAAGGCGAGGACGACGAGGGAGGACGACGAGGGCGCGACCGTGTGATCCGGCTTCGTCAGACGGCTTGTGCTGCGGTGTCGCGGTCTGTTCTGCGCGGGTGTGTTCGCCGTCGCGTCCGGTCAGACGCGTCGCGCCGCGGGTCGCGCCGGGTCCGCTGACTCCGCTCGTGCCCGGGCGCGCAGGCCGAGAACTGCCACTGCGATCAGCATCACCAGGGCGGCGCCGCCCGCGCCGGCGACGATGGGGACCCACAGCGGCGTCCCCGCCGACAGCAAAACGGCTGCGAAGTATATGTCTTGTTTGGCTGAATCAACGGTGCCCCGTCGCGTGTCCGTCCAGGCGATGTCGGCGGCGCTGTTCGTGGAAGTGAGCCCGAGCCACTCCCCGAATCCCGGATGCACGCCGTCCTCGCTCACCGGCCCGATGTTGATGTTGGAGGACGTGCCCGTCACCAGCTGCGGCGCTGTGAAGGTCGCCCCGCCGTCGTCGGAGCTCACCAGGTACACGTCCTGGTCGCCGCCGTTGGTGTCGTCGTAATAGGCCATGTCGATGCGACCGTCGGGGGCCACCGAGAGCACCGGTCGCTGCTGCTCGTCCTGGGCCGCGTCGCGGAGCGCTCCCACCGTGCGCGGCGCGCTCCAGGTGCGGCCACCGTCATGGGTGCCAGCGAAGGAGATGCGCGCCAGGTTCTCGGGGTCGCCGCCCCACCACGCGAGGTACGCGCTGCCGGTGCCGGGTCCCGCGATCAGCGAGAACGCCTCCGGGCCGCGATCGAAGTGGAGGTTGTCGCAGGACGCCAGCGCGGTGGTTCCCGGCACGTTGCGCCCGGGGCAGCCGAAGTCGACGGCGGGATCGACCACGACCGCCGCCCCGAACGTCCGCCCGCCGTCGTGTGACGCTGCCGCCTCCAGGGGCACCTTCATCGAGCAGGTGCTGGTCAGCGCTGTCCTTCCCCCCGTGCAGCCCGCCTGCCGCTGGGTGAGGTCGAGCCATGACGTGTACACCGCGCCGCCCTGGCCCGCCGCCAGCGCGGTGCCGAAGGAATCGACCGGCGACGCGGCCGGGGTCGCGGGCGGTGAGGCGACGACCGGGGCGGAGAACGTCGTGCCTCGATCGCTGGAGCTGGCGATCACGGATTGTGCCGACGCGTTGCGCGACGCGTAGTGCGTCCAGCGGACGATGAGCGTTCCGCTGCCCGGAGCCACCGCGAGCCGCGGGTACCAATCCCCGCCGCCGACGTCCCCGGGATTCCGAGCCTGGGCCGGGTCCACGTCGACCGGGGTGTGGAATGCGACTCCGTCGGGTGACGCGGTCACGAAGACTCTGCTGAAGGGATCGCGGAAGCTGATCGTCGCCTGCGCCGCGTAGTAGAGGGTGCCGTCCGGACCGAACGCGGCCACCGCCTCGTAGCAGAGCGTGTCCTGAGCGGGCCAGGAGAGGCGACCCTGGGGGCCGATCAGGCCCTGCGTCTGCCAGGTGGCGCCACCATCACTGCTGAGCGCCAGGCTGCAGACGGAACGCTGCGCCCCCTCGCGGTACGCGATGGCCATCCGCTGCGGGTTCATGGGGTCGACGGCCAGCCAGGGCTCCTGGTAGGAGTACGGCTTGGTCGTGGTCACCGGCGTGTTCGCCGGCAGGGTGTCGGCGGTGCTCGCGGTGGCACTCGCTATCCCTGCAGCCACCGCCAGCGACACTCCCAGCGCAGCGCGCCTCAGGAGACGTGACCGCGTCCAGGCCATTGCCGAACCTCCGCCTACCTTGTGCGGTGCTCGCCCTGCAGGCGAGCCATCTCTGCCAGGTCGACTTGCCGCTCCGGCTCGGTGCCCTGTGCGGATCGATCGGCGCGGACCGCTTCGGCGCGCTGCTGGGCGCGCCGCGCGAGCGCCCGCCAGGACAGCGCGACGCGCCGGCAGTGCACCGCCAGGTCCTCTTCGGCGCGGGCCATCTCCTCCCAGTCGGGAAGCGCCTGACGGTCGGCGCTGCGCAGCATCGTGCGGCCGGTGCGGGTGTTGCGCTCGCGCACCACGAGACCCTTGCGTTCGAGCGAGAGGATGGCACGGCTGAGAGCCGCCTCGGCGCGGGCCCGTCGCAGGCGGTCCTGGACACCGGCGCCGGCCTCGCGGCCATCGCGCGGGGTGCGCAGCCGTGGGAACGCCCCGGACAGCGCCGCCTCTCGTGGCGTTAGGCCGCCTTGTTGACTTAACACATCGAGAATGGCGATCTCCACGCGCCCCAAACGAAGCGTTCGGGTCGGGCCGCTCGCGGCCGTCGAGTTCGGCGTCGACTTCGCTGCGGCGCCTGGCGTTAGTCGCATCGGGCTATTGTGCCGTTAGGTGCTCGCGAATGCTTGACACCAGGCTCCAGCCGGTCGTAGCATCTCGCATCACGGATAAGGACTACTCATAAACCTCGGAGGGCACTGTATGCGTAAGACTTGGATGGGTGGGGCCATCGGCGTCGGTCTCGCAACCGTCGTGGGCGTGACCACGGTGTTCGCGTGCACCAGCCTCGCCACGCTCAACCTGAGCCAGGCGAGCGCCCCGTCGGGCACCAACCTCACCGTCACCGGATCCAGCTTTGGATCCACGACCTCGGGCAACAGTGCGGTCACGCTGCACTGGAACTCGATCAGCGGCCCGGTTCTGGCGCAGGGGATCGTTCCTGACCAGAGCGGCGCGATCGGCCCGGTCAGCATCACCGTCCCGCAGTCGGCGACTCCTGGGTACTACACGATCATCGCGACCCAGACCGACAAGAGCGGGCAGAACTCCTTCGGGACTCCGGCTCGGGCGGCCATCCAGGTGACTGGTGCAGCCGGCGCGCCGGCGGGCAGCGGCTCCTCGCAGCCGGTTGCCAGCCCGACCAGCAACGGCTCCGGCCTCGGCGCTGGCCTCATCGGCCTGCTCGTGGCGCTCGGAGTTGGTGGACTGATCCTCTTCGGCCTCGGCACTGCCACCTTCGTGGGCAGCTACCGCCGCGTGCCGAGCGCGAGCAAGGTCCGCAAGCAGTAGCAAGTCTCCGGCGAGAGCAAGAGGCTGTCCGGGTACTCCGGACAGCCTCTTTTCACCGGAGCAAAACCCGGCACGACGCTCGGCGGGGGTGCCGTCGGGCTAGGTGCATGGCGCAGTTATTGACGTCGCACCAGTGGTCCTCTATCTCTATGGCGGCGAGGCAACGCTGGCGGGCGTCGGGCCACCCACGGCTGCGTGGGCTGTTCACCTAGGCAGGAGGGTCCAGGATGGAGCGATCCCTGAAGCGTTTGACATTTGGGGTGGCAGGAGGCCTCGCGACCGTTACTGCCCTCGCCATAGGGGCGGTGGTGGCGTTTGCGTGTATCCCCGTCGCGATGCTGAACCTCAGCCCCAACACCGTTTCCCCGGGGCAGAGCGTCACCGCGAGCATCCAGGCCAATCTCGGTCAACCCCGGCCAGACGGCGCCGCCTGTGGTCTTCCACTGGCAGACGCTGACGGGTCAGGTGCTGGCAACGGCGACTCCGGGCCAGTACGGAACCACGGCCACCTTCACGGTGCCGCAGGTTTCGCAGAGCGGTGACTACCTGGTCATCGCGACGCAGACGCAGCAGCAGGGCTCCTCGACGTGGGGCATGCCGGCTCGCACTGTGCTGCACGTCACGGTCAACGGGTCGGCGCCCGCCAACAGCTCTGGCTCGGCAGCGGCCAGCTCGTCCAACACCGCTGGACTGGCGACCTCGTCGGCCCTGAGCCCGGGAATCCTTGCGCTGATCGCAATCGGCGTGGCCGCTGTGGCGGTCAGCCTGGTTGGTCTTGCCATCTGGGGTGTCGAGCGTGTCTCGCCCCGTGCACAGAAGGCCGGCCGCCGCTGATCCAAACGGCATCTGACTGAACCAGGAGCGAAAGGGGGCTCCCGCGGGAGCCCCTTTTCTTCTGGTAAACACCCAAACCCGGGAAGGCCTTCGTTCAGGATCTGCGAGGGGGATAGCAGAAGCGGTGTGGCAAGGAGTGGAGCGGTGAGGAAGAGTCGACTGCTGGGTCCCGCGCTGGTGACGGTGGCCGCCGCGGCGGTTTTCGGAGGATCGACGGGAGCAGCGGCCGACTCGGGCTTCCCGCGCGCCACCGCCAACACCGATGTGGCGCAGAACAACAAGAGCTCCGTGCGTGACATGGCAATCGCCAACGTGGCGGTGGACCCCAACGATGCCAGGCACATCGCCGTCGTCGGTGGTGACTGGCGCCTGGGCACCTGCAACCTGTACGTGTCGACCGACGGCGGCACGACGTTCTCCGTCGGCAAGCGCAGCCCGCTGCCCGCGCAGTTCGACACGTGCACGCCCAACGGCGGCACCAACGCGTGGGGCATCGCGTTCGACAAGTCGGGAAACATCCTCGTCGCCCTGATGGCCGCCAACCGGCCGAGCACCATCTCGATAAGCGGCAGCATCGTTCTGGCCAAGACGTCGGACAACGGCAACACCTGGCAGACCACGATCGTCAAGGACAATCGTCAGACAACGCCGCCGCAGGGGGCGGGTCAGATTCAGCTCGCGGTGGACAACGCGCGGAATCGCATCTACGTCGGCTGGCAGCAGCGCGGCGTGACGGTATCCGGCTACAGCGGCACACAGCGCCGCGCCGAGGTCGCGGTGTCGACCGACGGCGGCGCCAGCTTCGGCCAGCCGGTCGACGTCGAGGGTGACCCGGCGAGCACGCTTTCGGTCGGCGGTCCCAGCATGTCCGTCGGACCGGACGGCACCCTGTGGGTGTTCTACTCGCAGTCCTCTGCGCCGAAGGGCTCGGCGACCGTGTTCTCGTCGCAGAAGCCGGGCCTCAAGGTGGCCGACTCATCTGACGGCGGGTCGACGTTCACCCAGGCGGGCACGATCCTCGCCACAGCGCCGGCGTTCTTCGGATTCCCCAACCTCGCAGCCGGCGCGTACAAGGGCGGCACTGCGCTGGTCCTGGTCTACGAGGCGATCGCGCAGGGCGCGGCAGGGTCGCAGTACCAGCTGCGCGACATCTGGTCGCAGAACTCCACCGATGGCGGGTCGACGTGGAGCACCCCCACGCGCGTCACCGACGACGACATCGGCACGGACCTGGGCAACAAGTTCGTGCCCGGCATAGCCGCGGCGCCGAACGGCCGCTTCGACGCGGCGTGGATAGACTTCCGCGACGACAACGGCAACCTGCTGAGCAACACGTACTACGCGTCGTCGAGCGACGGTGGCACCACCTGGTCGAAGAACGTCAAGGTCTCGGATGCGCCGAGCAACCGCCACTACGGACAGTTCGCCAACTACAGCGACGTGCGCTCGAACGTCAACATCGCCTCGAACAACTACGCGGCGAACATCGTGTGGGACGACTCTCGGCAGGCGAGCCCGAGCGCGGATCTTCAGGACATCTACTTCGGCGCGGTGCAGCAGGCGGCGATCCCTGAATCAACCAGCACGACCGTCCTCTACATCATTGCGGCGGTCGCGGGTGGCCTTGTGGCCGCGTCGCTGATCCTCGTGGGTGCAGGGCTGCTGATCCGGCGCCGCCGCAGTGGCGGACGGCCGACGGCGGCACCGCCGATGGCGGGCACGCCGACGAGCTGAGTCCGCACCGGAGGAAGCACGGCACCGCATTGCCAGGCAGTGCCGGGAGTGCGAAAGCGCGCTCCCGGCACTCTCCTACAATGTGACTGGCAATGGCTCAGATGGCCACCCGTGTCTGCGAAGCACACGGTGTTGAAACGCGGCTCCAGTGCGTCAACTGCGGTGCACCGATCTGTCTGCGCTGCCAGGTGCGCACCGAGGTGGGCCTGAAATGTCCCAAGTGCGCCGCAGTCCCCGAGGCTGCGCAGCGCCGGCGCAGTCGCGCCGGTCTTGTCGCGGGACTCGGAGCTGCCGTCGTGTTCATCGCACTGCTCGGCGTCATCCTCGCACTTCGGCTGGGATCGGGCTCCAGGTCCAGTGTGCCGCCCGTGGGTACGACCACCGGCAGCTGGGCGGCGCAGCCCAACCTTCCGGACGTGCGCGGCAGCACCACCGCTGTGCGCCTCACCGACGGGCGTGTTCTCGTCGTCGGCGGCGGTGTCGGGATCGTTCCGCTCGCAGGCACCGACATTTTCAACCCGGCGACGAACACCTGGGCTTCGGCGGGACAGCTGCATCAGGCGCGCCGCGGCAACGAGACGGTGCTCCTGCAGAACGGACGGGTGCTCACCGCCGGCGGCGTCGCCGGCAACACCGTGCTGGCGTCGACGGAGATCTGGGACCCGGCCAAGAGCACATGGAGCGTCGCCGCGCCGATGCACACGGCGCGCTTCAACGAGATCCTCATCGTGCTCCCCGACGGCAAGGTGCTCGCCGCGGGTGGCGTCGACTCCAGCGAGGGCGCGACGCTCAGCTCCGCGGAGATCTACAACCCCGCGGCCGACACATGGACACCGTTGCCGCAAGGCTTGCTGCAGAGCAGGGCAGACGCAGGCTCGGCCATGCTCGCCGGTGGTCGCGTGCTGATCGCCGGTGGCTACTCGCAGCAGTCCGGAGGCAACCCGAATCCGTTGAGTGAGGTGGAGGTCTTCGACTCCGCCGCCAACGTGTTCGCACGCGGTCCGGCAATGACAGAGTCGCGATCGGACCTGACGCTCACTGCCCTGAGCAACGGACAGGTGCTCGCGGCCGGCGGGTACTCGGCGAGCGCGACGCTCAACAGTGCCGAGCTGTACGACCCCTCGACATCGACGTGGAGCGAGGTCGCCGGCATGCACCAGGAGCGCGAACGCGCCTCGGCCAGCCTGCTGCGGGACGGCTCGGTGCTCGTCTCCGGAGGCGACTCGGCAGACGTCAACAACGGTGCCATCGGCAGTCACCAGTCGCTGAGCACGGCCGAGGTGTACAAGCCTGCCAGCCATCAGTGGGCGGAGACGCCGGCGATGCACTGCCCGCGCAGCTCGCAGGCACAGGTGACGCTGACCAGTGGCAACGCCCTGGTTGTGGGCGGCGATGGGGCGTCGCCAGGACAGCCGCCGTCGCCGCAGAGCTGCGCCGACCTCTTCACGCCTTGATGGCGCGCGGACATCTCGCCGCCGCCGCATCCATCATTCTCTCGGTCACAGGGGTTGCGGCTTGTGGCGGCACATCGAGTCCAACGCCCGTGACAGGCAGCAGCAACGTGGGTGTCTGTGGCGGGCAGACCGGGGTCGCGTCGGCCGAGACTGCGAAGTACATCGTGGTGCTCACCGCCGAGCCGGTTCCCGGGCCGGCGAGCAGCCCCTCCCCCGCTCCGGATGTTGTTCTTTCCGGCTCACTGACGCACGTGTCGGGGGCGAGCGTCTTCCGTATCGATGTGCACGTGTGCGACCGCAGCACCGGCGGCGTCGCCGCAGAGCTGCATCCGTCGTTGACGCTGCGCAACGCCGGCGCGGGTGCGTCGCCCGTGACGGTCCCCGTCGCCGTCCTCGAGGGCCGCGGCCTCGGCGTCAACGACGTGCACTACGGCAACAACGTGATCATGGAGCCGAGCGCGCGCTACATCATCGGCGTGCGCATCGATTCAGCAAACGCGGTGGACCTCGCGTACAGCGTCCCGGCGGTGGGTGTGGTGATCACTCCCGGTCCCCCTGCGTGCCTGCTCGATCACCAGATGTGCGGGTGACCCCGGTGAGCGCGGGTCAGCTCCGGTAGAGCTCGGCTGACTTCAGCGCCGCCCCCTGGGGCGGGGTCAGCTGACCTCCGGCGACGAGCACCTTGCCGTTGTTCAGCAGCGCTGCGCTGTCCGCTTCCCGCTCCTGCTTCAACGCAGGACCGCGCTGCCAGTGGCCGGTGGTGGGATCGTAGAGCTCGGTGCTCGCGGTGGCGCTTCCGCTCGGCCCGACGCCGCCTGCCACCAGCACCGTGCCGTTGCCCAGCAGCGTCGCGGTGTCGAGGCCGCGAGCGACGATCATGCTCGCGGTGGTCTGCCATGTGTTCGTCGAGGGCTGGTAGAGCTCGGCGGAGTCCTCCGGCGGCGTGTTGCCGTACACGGATCCCGCCGCGAGAACGGTGCCGTTGGGCAGCAGCGTGGCGGTGAAGAACGCGCGCACCTGGTGCATCGGCGCAGCGGGACGCCACGTTCCCGTCGCCGGCGAGTAGATCTCTGCCGATGTGAGCGCTGCCGCCGTGGTGACCGACCCCACGAGCCCGCCCGCCACGAGCACATCGCCGCTCGGCAGCAACACGGCGCTGTGGCCGCCGCGCGCCTGGGACATGCTGCCCGTCTGCGTCCACGTGCCCGACTGCGGGTCGTAGAGCTCGGCGGTGTTGGTGATGCCACCGTTGGTGTCACCTCCGGCAACAAGGACCCGGCCGTCGGGCAAGAGCGTGGCAGTCTGGGTGTCGCGAGCGGTGTGCATGGACCCGGTCATGGTCCACTGCCCCGTGACCGGGTTGTAGAGCTCGCAGCTGGCCACCGCGGCGCCGTTGACGATTGTCGCGCCGCCGGCGACGAGCACCTGCCCGTTGGGGAGCAGCGTGGCCGTGGGCGAGGCTCGTGCCAGCCCCATGTTTCCCGTTATGGTCCACCGCCCCAGCCCCGGGTTGTAGAGCTCGGCCGTGGTCATGGCCTTGTTGTCCGCGCCGTAGCCGCCGGCGACCAGCACGGTGCCGTCCGTGAGCTTCACCATCGCCTGGCCGTACCGCGGGAAAGTCATCGCGCCGGTCTTCGTCCAGGACGGCGAGCTCGGCGTCCCTGTTGCGCCGCACGCGGCGAGCAGACCGGCGCCGGCGCACACCAGGGACCAGCGGATCGAGGCGCGCGCGCGCGGCCCCGGACTCGGTGTGTTCACGCGCAGGTATAGTCCTTTACTGTCGCTGGGATTCGCAACCGGCGCAATCGGGCGGACGAGTGAAGTTCAAACGCATCAGCGCGCGCAGGCGGGCGTCGGGATCGGCGTTGTGCGCACTGCTGTGCGTGGCGGTGGTCGCGCTGCTGCCGCTGCGCGCGGGCGCTCTGAGCGCTGACAACCCGGCGATCCGCCAGGCGACGACCGTCGCCCAGCCGTCCGTGGTCTTCCTCTACGTGCGGATCCAGGGCTCGCTCCTCGACCACCGCGACGGCCAAATCCACGGCCCCTACGTCAGCAGCTCCAAGGGCAGCGGGTTCTTCGTGAACGCGAACGGCGACATCGTCACCGCGACGCACGTGGTCAGCCCCACGAACGACGACGTCCACCAGGCGCTGGTCGACCGCTACATCATCGCCGTGACCGGCACGCAGCTGGCGACGAACGACCCGACGTTTCTCGCCTACATGGCCGCGACCGACGTGAGCAACTTCGGCCTCGACGTCCGCGCGGTCACGCCAGCGATGAGACTTCCCGGCAACGCGACCGACGACGACCTCGAGCGCCTCGGGCTGCCGGCGACGATTGTCGCGTCCAGCCCCGTCGCGGATCTCGACGTGTCCGTCATCCATGTCAACCGCACGCAACAGCCCGCGGTCCTGCTCCATGCCGGCGAGTCGCCGCCCAACAACGAGTCCCTGGCGCTGATGGGTTACCCGCAGATGGCGCCGGTGTTCTCGACCACGCCCGAGGTCGACTTCGGTCTGCTCACCGACGTTCGCGCCGCGGGCAGCAGCCTGCCCGACAACGCCGGCGTGCTGCCGCGGCAGGCAACCGTGATCGTGACCAGCGCGTTCTCCGAGCACGGCGTCAGCGGCGGTCCCGGTGTGGACGCACAGGCGCACGTGGTGGGACTCGTGTCGTTCGGCGCCGATGCCGGCACCCCGATCTTCCTGGTGAGCGCCGACGACATCTCGGGCGTGCTCACCAAGGCCGGCGTCGGCAACACATTGAGCGACGGTGACCGGCGTTGGCGCAGCGGCGTCGCGGCACAGCAGCGCGGCGATCGCACGGCGGCGATCTCCGACTACCGGACGTGCCTCGACGAGAGCCCTGACAACAGCGGTTGCCGTTCCAGGATTGCGCAGCTCACATCGACGAGCTCGAGCGGCGGACCTCCCGTGCTGATCATCGTGGTCGCGGTGGTCGCCGGGCTTCTGCTGGTGGGAGCGGCAGGCTGGTGGCTGCTCGGCCGGCCAGAACCCGAATACGAGTGAGCCGCGCGGTCCGTTGCTGTGACCTTCGCGAGGTTCTCGACTTCCTCGGACAAACGGTCGTCGCCGGCGGTCGCGCCGAACCTGTCCGAAGACCCGTCCGACGGACCTTAGGGCGCGACGCCGGCCGCTTTGGTGTCCTTGTCCTGCCGCCCTTCGTACAGCAGCGCGTCGAGCTCGTCCCCCTCGAGGGTCTCGGTCTCCTGCAGTTTGTGCGCGATCGTGTCCAGCATGCTGCGCCGCTGCTCGAGCACCTCGGTCGCCTCCTGCCGCGCTGCCTCCAGAAGCGCGCGCACCTCGGAATCGATTGTTGCTGCCAGCTCTGGCGAGTACTGGGTGAAGAACTCGGCATCGCCCATGAGGCGGGGCACATTCATGCTCAGCGAGATCGGACCCACCTTCTCGCTCATACCTAGCTCGCAGACCATGCGGCGCGCCATCGCGGTGGCCCGCTCCAGATCGTCCTGAGCGCCGCTGGTCGGCTCACCCGAGATCAGCTGCTCGGCCGCTCGACCACCCAACAACGCCGCGAGCCGCGCCGAGAGCTGGGCCTTGGTCGCCAGGCGGCGCTCCTCCTCCTGCACGAACCAGGTGTGACCTCCGGCGCGGCCGCGGGACACGATCGAGATCTTGGTCACGCGATCGGCAGCATTGACAACCGCCGACACGAGGGCATGTCCGGATTCGTGGTACGCCACGAGCTCCTTGTCGTGAGGGGTGAGCACGCGGGTGCGCTGTTCTGGGCCCGCCATGACGCGCTCCACGGCCTCGGAGAGCAGTGCCTGGCTGATGGCAGTCTGCGCGCGCCGCGCGGCCAGCAGCGCCGCCTCGTTGACCACGCTTGCGAGATCGGCGCCGGAGAACCCGGCGGTGCGCTTGGCCAGCGCCTGCAGGTTGACGCCGTCGTCAAGCGGCTTGCCGCGGCAGTGCACCTCGAGGATGCCAACCCTGCCGTTCAGGTCGGGAAGGTCGACGTACACGCGGCGATCGAACCGTCCGGGACGGAGCAGGGCTGGGTCGAGTACGTCGGGGCGGTTGGTCGCAGAGACCACGACGACGCCGGGCTCACTCTCGAACCCATCAAGACCGACGAGCAGCTGGTTGAGCGTCGCCTCACGCTCGTCCTGACCGCTGATCGCTGCAGCGGTGCGGCCGCGGCCCACGGCGTCGAGCTCGTCGATGAACACGATTGCCGGTGATGCGAGCCGCGCCTCACGGAACAGGTCGCGGATGCGCGCCGCGCCCACGCCGACGAAGATCTCGACGAAGTCGGACCCCGACATGGAGAAGAAGGGCACCCGTGCCTCGCCCGCGACCGCCCGCGCCAGGAGGGTCTTGCCGCAGCCGGGCGGACCCACGAGCAGGATGCCGCTGGGAACACGCGCTCCCATCTGCAGGAAGCGCTGCGGCGCTTCGAGGTAATCGCGGATCTCGGCCAGCTCCTCGACCGCCTCGTCGACGCCGGCCACGTCCTTGAACGTGATCCGCGTCTCGCCGTGCTTGACGCGCCGCGATCCGGACTGGCCGAACTGGGCCAGCCCGCCGCCGCCCTGCCTGATGGTGAGGAAAACGAGCACGAACGCGTCGATGAAGATGAACGTGGGAAGCACGAAGATCAGCGGCTGTATCGCCGCCTTCAGCGTCTGCTGGTCGATAGTTGTGGGCACGCGCGCCGTCTGCAGCCCCTGCAGCATGTTCTGGAAGAGAACATTGCCCTGCACCGCGCCGCCATACGAGATCCAGTACTGGCCGGCGTCGTAGGTGCCGGTGATGCGCGTGTCCTGCACGTTGACGGTTGCGCTCTCGATCCGGTTGGCGCGGATGTCGCTCAGGTACTCGTCGTAGCGCAGCTGGTCGCCGGACGAGGACGGCTGCGCCAGCACGATCACGAGCACGAACGCGACGACGAGCAGAAGCAGACCGGCGATCAGCAGCCGGACGGTGCGCCGCTGGCTGATCGTCGACGCTTCATGGGTGGGACGCTCAGTCCGGCGCCGCCGAAACGGGCCCCTGCTCCTTCCGCGGAAACGCACCGTCAGACTGTAACGCCTGGACGAGGCTGCTGCCAAGCAATGCCAGTCACCTCGTGTATGCGTTTCTGGTCAAGCGTATCCTCCACCAGGAGCGCCTCCACAAGGTCGTCGAGCTGCTTGCGATGTTCCTTGAGCAGCTTGCACCCGCGGTCGATGCACTCCTCGATGATGCGGCGCGCCTCGGAGTCCACGAGGTGCGCCGTCGCGTCTGAGTAAGTGCGCTGCGCACTTAGTGGACCCTGCCCGTCGGCACCGCCGAGGTTGACCGGACCGACCTTGTCGCTCATGCCCCAGCGGGTGACCATCTCGTAGGCGATGCGCGTGACCTGCTGCAGGTCGCTCTCCGCCCCCGTGGTGACAACGCCGTACACGATCGACTCGGCCGCGCGGCCGCCGAGCGCCGACGTGATGCGCGCGCGCAGGTAGTCCTCGGGATAGTTGCTGCGATCGTCCACCGGCGCCTGAACCGTCGCGCCCAGTGATTTGCCGCGCGGCACGATGCTGACGCGACGCACGGGATCGCTGCCGGGGATGAGCAGTCCGAGCAGCGCGTGCCCGGCCTCGTGATATGCGATGCGCTTGCGATCTTCGGCGCTCAGCACGAGGTGGCGCTCGGTGCCGAGCTGGATCTTCTCCAGCGCATCCCCGAAGTCGGCCTGCGTCACCGAGTCGTGGTTGCGCGACGCGGCCAGCAGCGCCGCCTCGTTGACCAGGTTGCGGAGGTCCGCGCCCACAAGACCGGTGGTCTCCTGCGCGATCGAGTCGAGGTCGACGTCCTCGGCCAGCTTGACCCCCCGCGTGTGCACGCGCAGGATGGCGGCGCGCCCGTCGCGATCCGGTGGGGACACGTACACACGTCGGTCGAACCGCCCGGGCCGCAGCAGCGCCTCGTCGAGCACGTCCGCCCTGTTCGTGGCGGCGATGACAATAACTCCCTCGCGGGAATCGAAGCCGTCCATCTCGGTGAGGATCTGGTTGAGGGTCTGCTCCTGCTCGTCGTGTCCGCCGATGCGCACCTGCGAGGCGCGGCTGCGGCCCACGGCGTCGAGCTCGTCGATGAAGATGATGGCCGGCGCCAGGCTGCGCGCCTGCTTGAAGGGGTCGCGCACGCGCGCGGCACCCACGCCGACGATGGCCTCCACGAACTCGCTCGCGGAGATGCTGAGAAACGGAACGCGCGCCTCGCCGGCCACGGCCCGCGCCAGCAACGTCTTGCCGGTGCCCGGCGCTCCGATGAGCAGCACGCCCTTGGGGACGGTGCCGCCCAGGCGCGTGTACTTCTGCGGATCGCGCAGGAAGTCCACCACCTCCTCGAGCTCCTGCTTGGCGTCGTCGATGCCGGCAACGTCTGCGAACGTCGTGCTCGGACGGTCGGCGTCGATGACGCGCGCGTTGCTGCGTCCGAAGCCCATGATGCCCGCCCCACCCGTGGCGCGCGCGGCGTAGCGGCTGAGCAGCACGAAGCCTCCGATGAGCAGGATGGTGGGCCCGAAACTGAGCAGGATGGTCAGCAGCGTGTTCTGCGACGGCACCTGGGCGGTCACCTGCACGTTGTGCTGCTCGAGCAGCGTCTCGAGGTTGTCACCGGCGGCGCCACCACCCGCCAGGTTGGGATTGGCAAACGTCGGCACCACCGTTGTGAAGTCCTTCGACCGCGTGCCGCCGCCGGGTGCCGTGATCTCCACCTTCGTGGTCCCGGTGATCTGATCACCGGTCGCGGTGATCGACTGCACGTTGTCGGTGACCACCTGCTGCTTGAACTCCGAGTAGGGAATCGTGTTGCTGCTCCCGCCGGATGACAGCACGTTGGTGATGATGATGTTCACCACCAGCAGCACCCCGAACGCGATCAGCCAGCCCCAGCCGAATCCGATCCGGTTGGGGCCGCGCGCGTTCGGAGGCCGATTCTGATCGGTGCGCAGGTTCGGATTGGGCGGCTGCGGTGCGGCAGGCATGCCTCTCGCGGTGGACTATACGGCCCTCGCGAACAGCATTCGGACGTTCGCCGGTGCTTGGCGGGGCGTGTCACTGGACTCGGCGGTGTGTGCAGTGGATCATCCCCGGCGATGGAGCGAGGCCCGGCACGGGTGATCGGCCGTGAGACCGAGCTGGCGGCGGTCGACGATCTGCTCACCACCGCCCGCGACCGTTTCGCGCTGCTCACGCTCGAGGGCGATCCCGGCATCGGCAAGACGACCGTGTGGCGGGAGGCGCTGCACCGCGCGGCGGCGCAGGGCTTCCGCGTGCTGTCGGCGCGTCCCACCGAGGCCGACGCGACACTCTCGCTGGTCGGTCTCGCCGATCTCTTCGGGACACTCGACCACGCGGTAATCGACCGGCTGCCGCCGCCGCAGCGCGATGCCGTGGCCGCCGCGCTGCTGCAGACTCCCGCCCCCGACCACGGCATCGACGAGCGCACCCTGAGCGCAGCCGTCCTGTCGCTCATTCGTGCGCTGTGCGACGGGTGTCCGATCCTGCTCGCCGTCGACGATGCCCAGTGGCTCGACACGCAGTCATCACGAGTCCTGATGTTTGTCGTGCGACGGCTCCAGTCCCAGCCCATCGGCTGTGTTGCCACCGTCCGGCTCGGCACCGGGCACACCTCCACCTTCGACCGCGCCGCCGACCGTGAGGTGGCGAGCATCGTGCGGCTGGGTCCGCTGTCCGTGGCCGCGCTGCACGAGACGATCAAGGAGAGGACCGGCCGGTCCCTGCCGCGCCCCGCGATCGTGCACCTCACGCAGCTCTGCGGCGGCAACCCCCTCTTCGCCCTCGAGGTCGTGCGGGAGTGCGGCGACCGCGATCTGATGGCACGCCGCCTGGTCGTGCCATCGAACCTCAGCGACCTCCTGGGCGCGAAGCTCAGACGGCTGCCGGCCTCCACGCGTCACGCGCTGCTGATCGCGTCGCTGCTGTCGCGCCCCACGCCCCAGCTCGCCGGCCGCGAGGCGCTGGAACCGGCGGAGCAGGCCGGCATCGTGGTGACCGATTCCGGCCACGTGGCTTTCACCCATCCGATGTTTGCGTCCGTCATGCAGGCCGAAGCGGCTGCGCCCGAGCTCCGCGAGGTCCACCGCGAGCTGGCCGGCGCGGTGGACGATCCCGAGGAGCGCGCACGCCACGCAGCCCTCGGCACCGATGCCACAGACCCGGCGATCGCCGCCGATCTCGAGGCGGCCGCCGCGCTGGCACGGTCGCGCGGCGCGCCGGCTGCGGCCGCCGAGCTGCTGGAGCTGGCGATCACCAGGACCCCGGTCGGCGACGCGCCACGGCGGGACGCCAACCGCGTCGCGGCCGCCGCCGCGTGGTTCGACGCCGGTGACCTGGCCCGCGCCGAAACGCTGCTCACCGAGGCCACGGGTGCGCGGGTGGAGCCGCGGACCCGCGCCCGGGCGCTGCACCTTCTGGGGCAGCTGTATTCGCGCCGCAGCACATTCGGCGAGGCGCTCGCGGTGGCGTCCGCCGCCCTCCAGGCAGCCACCGGCGACGCGGCGCTGACGGCCGAGCTCGAGATGGACATGGCGTACTACGCCGTCAGCCTCGGTGATGTCCCTACGAGCGTGCAGCACGCCGCGGCCGCGGTCGCCGCGGCGGAACGCTGCGGCTCGGACGGCCTCCTGGCGGACGCGCTGGCGACGTCGACGGTGTGCGAGTTCGTCGCCGGCATGGGCTTCGACGAGGCACGGATCCTCCGCGCCCGCGAGCTCGAGGACCCCTGGCGCCCGCGGGCCTGGCAGATGCGGCCGGCGTTCATCCACGGCAATTTGCTCCTCTACGTGGGCCGCGCCACCGAAGCGGCAGGCGTGCTGGGCGCGCTGCACGCGGAGGCCATCGAGCGCGGCGAGGAGAGCCCGATCCCGTTCTCCTGCTTCTGGCTCGCCTGGGCGTACCTGTGGAGCGGAGACTTCGCCGCCGCTCGGCGCCGGGCGGACGAGGCGCGCCTGACGGCCGCCCTCCTGGACGACCCCGCGGCAACAGCGATGGCACTCGTCACCGCTGCGCTCGTGCACGCGCACGACGGGTCGGCCGACACGGCGCGTGATGAGGCCGGCGACGCGCTGCGCCGCTTTGAGGAGTTGGGGTGGATGGTGGGCGTGATGTATGCCGTATGGGCGCTCGGGCTCGCCGAGCTGTCCGCGGGACGCCCTGAGGCCGTCGACGCTGCGCTGGGACCGCTGGCCGGCCAGATCACCGCGATGCCCGCAGGCGACCCCTTCATGGGCGTCTTCCTCCCGATCGCCGTGGAGGCGCTCATCGAGCTGGGAGACGTCGGCCGCGCCGAGCCCCTCCTGAAGTGGTTCGAGACGCGGGCCACGGAGCTCGAGCGACCCTGGGCGCAGGCGGCGGCCAGCCGCTGCCGGGGGCTGATCTGCGCCGCCCGCGGTGACGGCGACGGCGCGGCGGCGGCGGTGTCCGACGCGCTGCGGCACGATGACCGCAGCCCCCTGATGTTCGAGCGAGGAAGAACGCTGCTGGCCGCGGGGCAGGTGCACCGCCGCCGCAAGGAGAAGCGGCTGGCCGCACAACGTCTCGGCGAGGCGCTGCGCATCTTCCGCGAACTCGGCGCCGCCGGGTTCGCGAACCGGACCGAGGGTGAGATGGCGCGGCTCGGGCTGCGGCCGCCAACCGTCGACGCCCTGACCCACACCGAGCGGCGCGTGGCCGAGCTGGCCGCCACGGGTCTAAGCAACCGGGAGATCGCCGATCGCGCGTTTCTCACGACCAAGGCCGTCGAGGGCAATCTCACGCGCACCTACCGCAAGCTCGGCATCCGCTCCCGCGGCGGCCTGGCTCGGGCGCTGCAGAGCATGGACGGAGCCGGCGGCGCGTAACAGGCCGCGCACTCCGTAGGGTTTTCCCGCTATGCGCGCGGCGTCGGCGCCGCGCAGCGTTGGCGCCATGCCAGAGCACCAGGCTCGCGAGTACGTGGCGGAGTGCTACTGGCCCGGGGTGCAGGACTCCGATCTGCGCGCCCTCGACGAGCGCGCGGCTGCCAGCGTCGCGGCGCTCTCGCGCGACGGTGACGCGGTGCGCTACCTCGGCTCGCTGCTCATGCGCGAGGACGAGGTGGTGCTGTGCCGGTTCGCCGGGCCGCATGAAGTTGTGCAGCGCGCCGCCCAGCAGGCGGCGATTCCCTTCGAACGGATCCTCGAGGCGGCGACGTCTCCCTGGATCGATGAGCGGCCATCAGGAGAGGAGTAACTGTCATGTTTGTCTCGAAGGCACAAGCCAGGCGACGCCCCGGAGGGGGAATGTCATGAGAACTGAACTCGCGCGTGGGAGGAACGAGATGGTGCGCATCATGGGAATCGTTGGCATCACGTCGGCGGCCGTCGTGCTGGCGGCGTGCGGCTCATCCAGCAGCAACACGCCGACGCCCACCACGAAGGCGTCCACGCAGACGCCGTCGACGCCGGCGCCGGTGCAGACACCGTCGCAGGCGCCGGCCACGGTGGACCTGTCGGGCACCTGGTCGGGCTCGTACAGCGGACCCTTCAACGGCACGTTCACGCTCAACTGGACGCAGAGCTCGGGCGCGCTCAACGGCACGATCGTGCTGTCGTCGCCGCCCGACAACCTGCACATCTCGGGCACCGTGACGGGCAGCTCGATCAGCTTCGGCGCCGTCGGCGTCGTCACGTACACCGGCACCGTGTCCGGCAACAGCATGTCCGGCTCGTACACCGACGTGGCCAACGGTCAGAACGGTTCGTGGAACGCGTCGAAGTCGTGAGCGCGGCCTCCTACAGCCGTCCGGAGGACATGTGATACTGGCGCCGTCGTGCTCGACCTTCCGAAGCACCCGGTGCTCCGGGGCCATCCCCTGCACGCGATGCTGTCCGACCTGCCCATCGGGCTCCTGCCGGCAGCGGCGGCGGCGACCCTCGCGGCAGGGAAACGGTCGCGGCGCAACCGCGGCGCCCACCGCATCGCCGACCTGCTGACGACCATGACCTTCGCCTCGGCCGCCGCGGCGGCCGGGGCGGGGATCTGGGACTGGCTGACGATCCCCCGGTCTCACCCGGCGTGGCTGCCGGCGACGATCCATGGCGGCATCAACGCCGGCGGCGTGCTCGCGCTGGGCGCGGCTGTGGCGCGGCCGCGGCGCCGCCTGGCGCTGCTCGCCGCCGTCGGCGGGGGCACGCTGGTCTCGGCGTGGCTCGGTGGCGATCTCGTCTACGTCCACGGTTGGCGCGTCAAGCCTGCGGAGGAGTACGAGATCGTCGCGGAGCACGCCGGCGCCGCTGACGGCGCCGTCATCGGCGAAGCACGCGATGAAGTCGCGCGTTTCGAGCACGAGAAGACGTTTCTCGCCCACTGATCACAGCCGCAGCAGAGGCGGGGAGCGCCTAGCCGTTGCGCAACGAGCGGCGGGAGAGTCGCATCGTGATCGGCACGTGCGGCACCAGCACGAAGATGCCGCGCGGGTGCACCGGCTCCGTGTTCTCCAGCGTCAACCGGTAGCGTTGCAGCAGGCGGCCGATGACGAGCGGCGCCTCCACCAGCGCGAGGTTGCTGCCGATGCACGTGCGCGGCCCGGCGCCGAACGGGATGTACGCGAAGGCCTCGTGCTTGCGCTCCGCCTCCTCGTCGAGGAAGCGGTGCGGATCGAACGTCTCCGGATCACTCCAGTACCGAGGATGCCGGTGCAGCGTGTACGGCGAGATGGCAACCACGGACTGCGCCGGGATGTCGGTGTCTCCGATGCGGTCGGGTTCGAGCGCGCGACGCCCGATGATCCATGCCGGGGGATACAGGCGCATCGTCTCCTTCACCACCGCGGTGAGCAGTGGCAGCGACGGCAGGTCCTGGTGGGTCAGCGGCCGGTCGCCGATCACCGAGTCGATGTGGGTGCGCAGCTCCGCCATTCGCGACGCATGCGTGGCGAGCAGGTAGCTCGCCCAGGTGATCACGCTCGCGGTGGTCTCGTACCCTGCGAGCAGCATCGTCTTGACGTGGTCGAGCAGACCGCGCTTGCTGCCGTCGTCGGTGCCCGCGGTGCGCAGGGCGCCGAACAGGTCGTCCAGCACGGGAGCGGCGAGACGCTCCTCGACGAGCCGGCTGGTGAGCTCGTGCAGCACCACCTGCGCGATGCGGAACGGCTCCTTGCTCTCGTCGGTGAGCACCGGCAGCGCATCGGTGAGGATGTGCACCAGCCGCGAGTCCCACTCTGAGGTGTCGGCGTGGAACAGGGCCGCGGCGGTCACGCGAAACGTGAGCTGCGACATGGCGAACGAGAAGTCGATCGGCTCGCCGCGGGCGGCCGCCGCGTCCCACTCGCGGCTCATATGGTCGAACGTCTCGCACACGACGCCGGCGAACGCCGGCCCGCGCCGCCGCGAGAAGAACGGCTGCACGAGCGTGCGCTGGCGGCGCCAGACGTCGCCCTCGCTGGTCAGCAGCGCGCTGGCGATCGTGGTGTCGAACCCCGAGTTGATCGGCGTGTCCTTCGAGTAGAAGGCGTGACGGTCGACCAGCACATGGCGCACCCACTCGGGCCGGTTGACCAGGAACGACTGCGGCTGACCGGTCGTGTAGACGAAGCAGTCACCCTTGCGCCGCGCAAGCACCGCCAGCAGCTGCAGCGGGGCTCGGCGCGTGGAACGTTCTAGTGCAGTGACCAATCAGGTTCCCATCCTCGGAGCGGTGGTCCGGGGATTGTAGGCACACCTCAACACGAGGCGAGAGCCCGGAGTTGCCGGCCTCCGAGCTCTCAGTGGACGTCGAGCGATCCGGGAGCCGGGCGGTTGCCCGGCCCCCGGTTGCCCATCTCAGCAGCCCCGGTGGTCCTGCACGTAGATGCAGCCGGTGCCGAAGCCTGCTCCCGACGATCCCCCTCGGTCGGTGGAAGTGACGACCGTCGTCGGGGTCGCGCTGGTTGCAGTGGCGAGACGGATGACGTAGCCACCTGCCATCGCCGCCACGAGCAGCACCAGCGCCGCCAAGACAAGCAATGCCTCCCTCGGGGCGTTCCGAAAGCCAGCCTGTGCCTGCATTTCACGTTCTCCTGAGGCGCCGCCCCCCTGCTCGGGTGTCCGGTCGGCCTCACCCCTCCTGCGCCAGGAATCACCTGGCGATGCCAGAAGCCGGCTTACGACCAGCGCGTCGGTGTCGCCGGGTCGTAGACGCAGAACGCACCGGTGCGCACCGAGCGCTGCAGGTGCCGGCCGAGCTCCGGATGCGCCGTCTCGATGCGACCGATGGTGTCGCGCAGACGCCACGTCACCGCTTTGCGCGCCCGCTCGGCGGGATCGAGCGCACGCCGGCTGCGGCCCATCAACCCGACCGCGGCCCCGAGCTCGTCGATCAGGAAGTCCCGCTCCTGGCGCACGCGTGACGCGCGCTCCGGGTCGTTGGATTCCTCAGCCTCGGCAAGCTCCGCCTCCAGGTCGATCAGCCGCTGCTTGTACTCGCCGCGCGCCTGCGCGTCGAGCACCTCGCCGGCGTCGCCCTCCACGCCGAGGTCGAGGCCGGCCGCCGTTCGGCCGCGGCCGGCGGAGACCGGCATGGCCACCCCTGCCAGGTCGACTGCGGCGATCTCCGTGCCCGGGTTGGCGAGCAGCCGGGCCAGGTCGCGCACACCTTTGGCGTCCTTGAGACGGATCACCTTCCCGGCGTAGGACAGCGACCAGAACTCGCCTTCGCGGGCGATGCGGCCCCCCTCGTCACGGCGAGCCGGCGCTCCCCGGCCGGCCTGGGTTCCGCCGCCGGTGAGGATGCTGAGCCGCAGCGCCGCGGCCGGAGCTTCGAGCCCGGCGAGGCCCACCGTGCAGGGCACCGGCGTGCCCAGCGCGGCCGGCAGCTCCTCGCCCACCGCCACGAAGGTGGACTCGGCCATCACGATCTCGCCGCCCGCGGCCTCCGCGTGCAGCCGTGCCGCCAGGTTGGGCGCGTCGCCCACCACGGTGATCCGCTCCGTCTGCCGCAGACGGCCGATGGTCGCCAGGCCGGTGGCGATGCCGGCCGCCACGGCACGGTCCAGACGGACGCTGGTCCGCACCAGCTCCAGGGCGGCGTCGAGCGCGTGCCGGGCGTGGTCGGGATGGTGGCCGCCGGCGTTGAAGGTGGCCATGACGACGTCACCGGCGAACTCGTCGACGACGCCGTGGTGCTGCTCCACGGCGAGCGCGGCCCAGCGCCGCAGCGCCTCCATCGGATCACCGGCGGGTGCCGGCGCGTCTCCGCTGCGGGCCCGGACGTCGGCGACCAGCACCGTCACCGCACGGGTACCGAGCCGCTCGATGTCGCCGGCCGGCGACGGCGCGCTGGCTCCAGAGGCAGCGGCCAGGGTCAGACCGCTCGCGGCCGGAACGTCCTCGAGATCGATGCCGGCTCGCCGGGCGGCCCCCTCGCAGGCACGGGCGATGAGGACCGCTCCCACGGCCCGCGCCTCACTCACCCCCGTGTCGAGGGTGCGGCGCGCGGACTCGCGGTTGCCACTCCCGGCGAGCGCCTCGCCCAGCGCGGCACGCGTCCGCATCAGCTCGAGGCGGTAGCCACCCGCGGCGTAGGCCTCGCCCGCCTCGCGCAGCTGCTCCTCCGCCGCGCCGTCGCCCCTGGCCAGGGCCAGGCGGCCGCGCGCGCGATGCAGGTGACCGCGATGCATCGCGGCCCGCGGGTGCTGAGCGATGGAGTCGACGACATGGCCCGCCTCGTCCACCCGGCCTGCCGTCAGAAGCGCCTCGACCACGGTGTCCGTCAGGACGGTGCCGGCCAGCGCCCAGGGGTCGGCGCTGAGGTCGGACGCCAGCCGTGCCGCGTCGTCGACGGCACCCGTGGCCAGCTGGTGGCGCAGCGTCACCCACCCCTGCTCGAGCTGCTCCTGGCGCTGCAGCGGGTGATCCCGCG
>DASUWI010000070.1:0-6782 GCA_036378495.1 Candidatus Dormiibacterota bacterium | reverse complement strand
TGCTGCCCCGGGGGATGGTGCCGGGGTCGAATCCCCGGCTCAACCGGCGGCGATTCTCGTTCTTCGGCGGTGGGACTCTGGCCGTGCTCGTCATCGTGATCACGCTCATCGCGGTGCTGGCGCGCGTCATCCCCAACAGGTGTGTACGCGGGTGCGGACCGGCAACCGGCAACCAGGTGACCGCCTCGGTGTACGCCAACCAGAAGTGGGGCTACAGCATTCCCTACGACGGCAACGAGTTCTCCATCGGCCAGCAGGACGCCAACGGTGTCAGCTTCAACGCCGCCGGCGGTGACGGCGCCATCTCCTTCGCCGCCACCCCAGGCACCAATGTGAACGGCGCCAACCAGGCGGCGCTGAACGCGCTGCCGTCCAACACGTTTCAGAACCTGCAGCAGGTCGGCCCGGTGCGCGGCGCCGAGATCGGGCTGGTCGGCGGCCAGGGGACGGCGTTCTCGGGCGACTACGTCGACCCCGACTCGGGCGCGTCGCCCATCGGGCTTGTGGTCTTCTCCGCAAGCCACAACGGCGTGACCCTCACCGTCACAGCGTTCAGCGCCGCCTCCAACAGCAACGACGACGCACCGTACGGCCTCTCGCTGGGCAAGAAGATGGACTTTCCGGTCACGCACACGATCTGGAACGGCCCGTGAGGCGTGGGCTGCTGCTCGCCCTTGTGCTCGTCGCCGCGGCGGCGTCCGCCTGCGCGCCCGCCACGCAGACCTCCACGTCTCTCGGTGGCGCGCAGCGGGTGATGTCGCTGCCGTCGCATCCGCTGCTGTCGATCGCGATCCGCGACGGGCACGACCTCGGGCCGATCAACGGCGCCACCGTGCTGCGGCTGACGCTCGGGTTGCGCGGGCGCGATCCGAACGGACTCGAAGCAGCGCTCAGTGCCGGTGCGCCATTGACGCCGCAGCAGCTGAGCGCGTTCGGTCCCGATCCGGTCGCGGTCGTTGCGGTGGAATCGCTGCTCGGCGGCGCCGGGCTGACGCCGGCGTGGACGCCGGGTGCGGCCACGATGAGCGTGTCCGGCCCCGCGGCTGCCGTGGAGCGCGTGTTCGGTGTTGCGATCCACAACCGCGTGGGGCCCGACGGTGCTCGCTTCTACGCGCCGGCGCACCCGGCGGCGATCCCGGAGTCGCTGCAGACAGCGGTGAACGCCGCGACGGGCCTGGATGACTACCCGTCCGCGACCTCCTCCGCCGACCTGTTCACAACGGTCGGCGTGACGCCCGATCAGATGACGAGCTTCTACAACGTCGACCCGCTGCGCAGCGCGGGCCTCGACGGCAGCGGTATGACCGTCGTGTTCCCGGAGATCGATCGCTACGACCCGGCGATGCTCGACGCCTTCGCGAATCACTTCAACCTTCCGCCCTTCAACGTGCAGGTGGCTCGCACCAACGCCGGCTCGCCGGACAAGGAGCAGGGCGAAGCCGACCTCGACCTCGAGATCGTGCACGCGATCGCTCCGGGCGCCAGGGAGGTCGTCTATTACTCCTCGGCTGACGACGTGATCGACGCCGAACAGCAGATGTACCGCGACTATCCCCACGGCGCGATCGAGAGCAGCAGCGTGGGCGAGTGCGAGGCGCCCGGCGGGCAGAACCGCAACGACGCCAATGTTCTCGGCGACCTGCAGAAGCCCGCGGCCGCCGCGGGATGGAGCATCTTCGTCGCCACCGGCGATCGCGGCGCGTACGACTGCGCGCCTGCCGGTGATTTCGACAACCTCGCCGCCGACCTGGACGCCAGCATTCCTTACGTGACCGCAGTCGGCGGATCACTGGTCGTGCTGTCCAGCAGGGGCGGCTACAACCGCGAGGCCTCGTGGGGCGAACCGATCCAGCAGTGGGGCGGTGGCGGCGGCCTGTCCGAGTACTGGCAGATGCCCAGCTGGCAGCGGGCGCCCGGCGTGCAGAGCCAGTACTCGAGTGGGGCCCGCGAGACGCCGGACGTGAGCAACAACGCCGACGGTCTATCGGGGTGGCAGATCTACGCGCTGGGCGACATCAACGTCATCGGGGGTACCTCCGCCGCGTCGCCGTTCTGGGCGGGATGCGCGGCGCTGATCGACGAGGATCTGAAGCAGAAGGGGTTGCCACTCATCGGCTTCGCCAATCCCGCGCTGTACACGTTCGCGCAGGATCCGCCGGGACTGCCGCAGCCCCCGTACCACGACATCACGGCCGGCACCGATCTCTACTACCCGGCGACGGAAGGGTACGACCTCGCCACCGGCCTGGGCACCGCCGACATCGCCGCGCTGATGTCCGATTTCGAGTGGTACAAGCGCCCGCACTGACGGCAGGAGGAGTGCCCGCGAGTGGTCTCCGACGCTTCCGCCGGTCGTACGACCGCATCCGAATGCGGTCTCCCGGTGTGTATCGTCTTGACGCGGTGGACGTTCTCGACGCCGTTGAGCTCGGGGCGATGCCCGAGCTCGGGCGAGTGCCGCAGCGCATGCACGCGATGGTGATACGGCCTGAGCGCTACGGTGCGCCGAGGTCGGCGTTTGTCGAGGAGCTGATCGAGACGCCACTCCCCCGCGCGGGTGAGGCGCTCGTCTACGTGATGGCCGCCGGCGTCAACTACAACAACGTCTGGGCTGCGCTCGGTACACCGGTCGACGTCGTCGCCGCGCGGCAGCGCGCCGGCGAGCCGGAGCCATTTCACATCGGCGGCAGCGATGCATCCGGCATCGTGTGGGCCGTCGGTGCCGGCGTGACCAATGTGAAGGTGGGCGACCACGTGGTCGCGCACTGCGGAGTCTGGGACGTCAACGATCCCTGGATCCGCGACGGTGGCGACCCCATCGTCTCGACGACCGCGCGCATCTGGGGGTACGAGACCAACTGGGGCAGCTTCGCGCAGTTCACGCGCGTGCAGGCGCACCAGCTGCTGCCGAAACCCTCTCAGCTGAGCTGGGCGGCGGCGGCTGCGTACATGCTGGTGGGCGCCACCGCGTACCGCATGTTGTGCGGCTGGCCGCCGCACACGGTCAACGCAGGTGACGTCGTGCTCGTGTGGGGCGGATCCGGCGGTCTCGGCTCCCAGGCGATACAGATCGTGCGCGCGCGCGGCGGTATCGCCATCGCCGTCACGTCGGGCGCGGAACGCGGCGAGTTCGCGCGGAAACTCGGTGCCCACGGCTACATCGACCGGCGTGCCTTCGACCATTGGGGTGCCCTTCCCGACTGGCGTGACAACGACGCGTACAACACGTGGCTTGCGGGCGCGCGCGCGTTCGGCAAGGCTTTCTGGGATGTGCTCGGCGAGCGCCGCAACCCTCGCATCGTGTTCGAGCATCCCGGCGAGAGCACGATCCCGACGTCGATCTTCGTGTGCGACAACGGTGGCATGGTGGTCATTTGCGCAGGCACCACCGGGTACCTTGCGTCGGTCGACCTGCGCTATCTGTGGATGCGGCAGAAGCGACTGCAGGGATCGCACTTCGCCAACGACGAGCAGTGCGCCGCATTCAACGAGATGGTGGCGGGTGGCAAGGTGAACCCGTGCCTCTCACGCACGTTCGCGTTCGATCAGGTGGGTGAGGCGCATCAGCTGATGTACGAGAACCGCCACCCCGAGGGCAACATGGCGGTGCTCATCGGCGCACGCGACGCCGAGCAGCGCGGTATCTAAGCGGCGTCGTCAGCGCCGGTCCAGAGCCTGCGCAGCACGTCGAGGTGCTCCGCGGTGTACAACCTGGTGGTGGGCACGAAGTGATGGATGCCTGTAAACCGGCGCACGTGAATGTCGGGCATGAGCCGGGCGAGCACTCCCGCCTTGACCTCTTCCTGCTCCCCGGTCTGATCGCCGTGGCCCACGAACACGGGCGCAGCCACCAGACGAAGCGACTGGCGCTCGAAGGGATGAGCGTCGAACGCGCGCATCATCGCGGCCAGACCGGGCGGGCGCTTGTGCATCCACGGCGGCGGCGGTCCTGCCGGAGGTTCGACCAGGACGCCGGCACGCACTTGCAGGGTGACGAACGCTTCCATGAACCGTGCGCCCTCGAGCCCGCGCAGCCCTTCTGCGAGGCGCGCGGCGAGCGCAGCCTCGTCGGGAGTGAGCGGACCGGGAATGCCCGCGGGCTCGAAGAGCGCGAGGCTCTTGAGCCGCTCGGGGTGGGCGCCGGCGAATGCCAGCGACACAAATCCGCCGCCCGAGTACCCGAGCAGGTGGAAGCGCTCGAAGCCGAGGGTATCCGCGAACCGCTCGACCGCGTCGACCTCCATCTGGATCGAGTAGCCCACCGGCGGTTCGTCGCCGGCGTACACCTCGAGGTCTTTGCAGTGCAGCCGGAAGGCGTCACCGAGCGACGCCTGCAGCGGCCCGTAGCGGAGCGCTGCCGGATTGACGCCACCGGGGAGCGCGATCACGTCGATGGTCATTGGGTCACCTCCTTCGATGACACCGTATGCTGGCAATAGCTGCGGCGGTAGCGCATCGCGCGATCGCGCTATTTCTCGGCATCATCCGGTGGTGATCGAGCGGATCCGCCTGGCCGAGCTGATGGCGGCGCTGTCGCTGGCAACCGATCTGGGAATGGGGCAACCACTCGAGCAGGCGCTGCGCACGTGCCTGATCGCGCTCGACCTGGGTGAGCGGCTCGGCGTCACCGCCGAGGAACAATCGGACGTCTTCTACACGGCGCTCCTGCGCTTTGTGGGCTGCACCGCTGACGCGCACGAGTTCGCGTGGCTGGCCGGCGGTGACGACATCGCGCTTCGGGCCGCGATCGCGCCGGTGCTCGGCGCATCGCCTCGCGAGTTCGCCGCCACGGTGATACCCGGAATCGGCGCCGGCCATGGGCCGCTGCAGCGCGTGCAGCTCGCCGCGCGCATGATGACCAGCGGCAAGACAACCGCACGCGCCGGCGTGATCGCCGGCTGCGAGGTGGCTGAGAGCCTGGCCATCCGGCTCGACCTCAGCGAGGGGGTGCGCGCGGCGCTGGCGGCGGGGCTCGAGCAGTGGAACGGCGGCGGGCTGCCGCGGGGCATCGCCGGTGACGCGATCCCCCTCGCCTCGCGAATCGTGTTCGTCGCGCGCGACGCCGAGGTGCTCCATCGCATCCGCGGCGGCGAGGCCGCTGCTGCTGCGCTGCGCGCGCGTCGCGCGCACGCCTACGACCCGGCGGTCGTTGACGCTGCGCTCGCCGGCAGCGACGCCGTGCAGCACGCAGCGGCGGCCTCTCTCTGGGACGAGGTGCTGCGTCGCGAACCGGAGCCGCACCCGCGCGTGCCGGAGGCGCGCGTCGACTCCGTTCTCGGCGTGTTCGCCGACTTCGTCGACCTGAAGAGTCCGTACACCGCCGGTCACTCCCGTGCGGTGGCATACCTGGCCGCCGCGGCTGACGCGGAGCACAGCGGCGCGCTGCGCCGCGCGGCGCTTGTGCACGACATCGGGCGCGCGTCGGTGCCCAACGGGATCTGGGAGAAGGCCGGTCCACTCACCGACGGCGAGTGGGAGCGCGTCCGCCTGCATGCGTACTTCAGCGAGCGCATCATCACGCGCGTCGGGGCGTTGCGGCCGCTCGCGCGGTTGGCCGGCATGCACCACGAACGTCTCGACGGCTCCGGCTATCACCGAGGCAGCACGCGCAGCGAGCTGCCCGTGCCCGCCCGAATCCTGGCAGCCGCCGACGCTTATCAGGCGATGACGCAGGCGCGGCCACATCGCGCCGCGCTGTCAGACGACGGGGCTGCCGCGGCTCTCGAGTCCATGGGGACAGCCGGACGCCTCGACCGCGATGCGGTCTCAGCGGTGCTCGACGCGGCGGGGCATGATCGCCGGCCACCCAAGCAGGTGCTGCCCGCGGGGCTCACCGAGCGCGAGGTGGAGGTGCTGCGCTTGATCTGCCGCGGCGCAACCAAGAAAGGCGTGGCGCAGCGTCTGTCGATATCCGCGCGGACCGCGGATCACCATGTGCGTCACATCTATGAGAAGGCGGACGTGCGCTCGCGCGCCGGTGCGACGCTGTTCGCGCTGGAGCACGACCTGCTGCGCTGAACGCTGTCGTCACGAACCGGTGGCGCCGCATTGCGGGCCGACCTCACTGCATACGATCGGAGCCCGAGATGGCTCAGCCCGGCCCCGGTGGCGGGGGCACATTCGCACCACCACCGCCGCCACCACCACCGCCACCGCCGGTATTTGGAGACTGGAGCGAGTGGCGTCCCCCACCGCCGCCGCCGCAGGCGGAGCCGCCGCTGCGCCGGCGCACTCTGGTGTTGCTCTCGTCGTCGCTCGTTGCTGCGGTGGTGCTCGCCGCTGGGGGAGCCGTCTGGTACGCACGTGTTGCACCTCACAGCGCGGCGCACTCCGGCGCCGCATCGCCGAGCCCCGCCACCGTCACGTCGCCCGCCCCTGACCTGTCGGCGCTCACCGCACAGCCGTCGACACCCGGGGTGACCGTCGATCCGGCGGAGGCGGCGAGCGTGGTACGGGCCGTGTGGCCGGCACGCGAGGAGGCGCTGTTCGTTCGTGACACCGCGACGGTCACGCGGCTGGAGACCGGCTCCGCGGCTGCCTGGGACACCATCCGATGCACCTTCGGGTGCCCGCCGCCGTCGCCGCGGCCGCTGGAGGAGCTGCGCACCTTCGTCCCCCGCGAGACAACGTATCCCGCAGCGTTCCTCGCCGAGGTTCGAACCACTACGGACAACCACGCGCAGCCGTACATCGAGATCATGGTGCTGTCGCGAGAGTCGGCACACGAGCCATGGCGAGTGGCGCTGGCCACCGGCTACGCCGGCATCGATCACTTCAACGAA
>DASUWI010000069.1:0-53079 GCA_036378495.1 Candidatus Dormiibacterota bacterium | reverse complement strand
CCGGTGGCCCGGCTCAGCCGCCTCCTGACACGCGCCTGACGGAGACGGCACGGTGCTCGACCTGCACTGCCCGAGCGGCTGCGAGGGGGGCGAGTTCGAGCTGCTCAATGCCCAGGTGATCGTCGACCGCGGCGGGCGCTACGTGCGGCACAGCGCCGAGCCCCCCACCTACGTCTGCTCCAGCTGTCAGAGCGTGGCGGTGGACCTCGCCGCGGCATCGCGCGAGCTGCACAGCGAGAGCACCGTCGTCCGGCCGGTTCCGCTGCGCTGCCCCTCGTGCGGGCTGCAGCTGCTGCCCCCGGCGGAGGAGCCGTTCGCGCAGCTGCTCGAGTGTCCGGCGTGCGAGACGCGGTTTGGCGTCGAGGAGGGCACGCAGTGGCTCCACGGCGGGCCCGGAATGATCTTCGAGGACGGCGACTTTTAGACGCCGGACAGCACCACAGGGTTGCGACAGCGGCCCCATCCGGGCCGCGGCAATCGCACGCAGTCACGGCGTTTGTCGAATTGCGTGACGTGAATCGCATGGAGCCTCAAACGACTTGTTGTCGGCTGTCGCGCGGGCGTGATCGCCGAGGTCCTTGTGGGCGCCTATAACCAATGACGGCTCACTGAGGGCGGCCACGGCGGGAGGTCCGAGCGAATCGGCGGTTCGGAGTGCTGGACGTGACAGATGCGGTTGCTGCTGACGTGGGGCGCCGGCGCGGCGCAAGGCTGCTGCTGCTTGCGGCGCTGGCTGCGGCGTTCGCTGGGGTGGCGACGGCCCTTGCATCGGAAGCGAGCGCACTCTCGAGCCAGAGCGCCACAGTCATCGTCCGCGGCGACGGGCAGGCGAGCCCGGCGACGGTCGCCACCTCGATTCGCGACCTCGGCGGCAGGCTCGCGATGCCCCTCGGCATCCTCGACGGCGGCGTCGCCGTGCTCCCCTCGGCGCAGGTGCCGGCGCTGCGCGCCGACCCATGGGTGGCGTCGGTCTCACCGGACTCGAGGCTGTCGCTCGACTCGATGGGCTCGTACGACGCCACCTCGGACATCGGCTCGCTCTACAACACCGAGCAGATCACCGGCGTCCAGTCTGTGTGGAGCCAGGGCTACGCCGGGCAGGGCATCGGGGTGGCGCTCATCGACACCGGCGTCACACCGGTGCGTGGTCTCAACGGCACCGGCCAGGTATGGAACGGCCCGGATCTCTCGTTCGACTCGCAGACACCCGCGCTGACCCAGCTGGATGAGTTCGGCCACGGCACGCACATGGCCGGGATCATCGCCGGCAACGATTCGTACGGCGGCGGCACGGTCTACGCCGGCAACGCCAACCAGTTCACGGGCGTGGCGCCGGACGCCCACATCGTCAATGTCAAGGTGGGCGATGAGAGCGGGGTGGTGGATGTCTCGCAGGTTCTCGCGGCGATCGACTGGGTGGTGCAGCACCGCAACGACCCGGGCGTGAACATCCGCGTGCTCAACCTGTCCTTCGGCACCAACAGCGCGCAGTCGTACGTGCTCGACCCGCTCGCCTACGCGGCCGAGACGGCCTGGCACGACGGCATCGTCGTGGTGACGGCGGTGGGCAACGGCGGACCGAACACCCCGACGGTGAACGATCCCGCGGACGATCCCTACGTGCTCGCGGTCGGCGCTGCCGACACGCAGGGCTCGCTCACCACCGCGGACGACACCGTGGCCAGCTTCTCGGCCAGCGGCAACCTGACCCGGACACCCGATCTGGTGGCGCCCGGCGTGCACATCGCCAGCCTGCGCGACCCGGGCTCCGTCATCGATGAGGCGTACGGCTCCATTGCCACGGTCGGGTCGCCCCCGCGCTTCTTCCGCGGCAGCGGCACCTCGCAGGCCACAGCGGTCGTCTCGGGGGCCGCGGCAGACCTGCTCTCGGCGCATCCCGGGTACACGCCCGACCAGGTCAAGTACGCGCTGACGGGGTCGGCGACGCACCTCAGCGGCCAGCCGGCCTGGCTTCAGGGTGCGGGCGAGATGAATCTCGCCAAGGCCCTCACCACACCCGCGCCGCCACTCTTCTCCAGGCAGCTCTTCGTGCCCTCCACCGGGCTCGGCACGCTGGAAGGCGCTCGGGGAACCCTCCATGTGGCCACCAGCGGCGTGACGCTTGCGGGTGAGCAGGACATCTTCGGCAACGCCTTCAGCAGCACGACAATGGCAGCGGCAGAGGCCAGCGGTGCCAGCTGGGCGGGCGGCACGTGGAACGGCGCGAGCTGGGCCGGGGCGTCATGGGCCGGGACGAACTGGCAGGGTGCGTCCTGGGCCGGCGCCAGCTGGGCGGGCACGTCCTGGGCGAACGCAACGTGGACGGGCGCGACCTGGAACGGAGCCTCGTGGGGCGGGGCGTCCTGGGGTGGCGCGTCATGGGCGGGTGCCTCCTGGGGCGGTGCCTCCTGGGCCGGCGCATCATGGGGCGGCGCATCGTGGGGCGGTGCCTCGTGGGCTGCGGCCCTGTGGGACGGCGCCTCATGGGGCGGTGCGTCATGGGCGGACACCGGCTGGGCGTAGCCGTCCGGCGGCGGACCATGGCTGTCGTGTCATGGCTGGTGCCTCGATGGGCGCTGCTGCTGCGCTCGCCCGTGAGGTCGCGACCGATGGTCACGCGGGTATGGGTCTTCATCGCCTGCCTGGGCCTCATGGCAGTGCTCCTCCTCGTCTTCGGCGTGAGCCGGCTGGAGCAGACCTGGCGCTCGGTGCACCTGCCCTGGCTCGCCCTGGCTGCGATGTTCGCCGTGGTCTCCGCGTCCCGTGTTTATGTCCATTTCCGCCGAAACGCGCAGGCCTATGCGCTGAGCGAGATCCCCCTCGTGGTGGGGCTCTTCTTCTGCACACCGGATGAGCTGATCCTGGCCCGCGTGCTGGGCAGCGCCATAGGCCTGGGACTGATCTGCCGGCAGCCGCCCATCAAGCTGGCCTTCAACCTGTGCAGCTTCGCCATCGAGACCGAGGTTGCGGCGCTGCTCGCCGGCAGGCTGCAGCTGACCACCGGTCCGCTGACGGCGTCGTCGTGGGTGGGGCTGCTGCTCATCGTGCTCGCGGTGTCGAGCATCGGCTTCCTGCTCAGCGCCATCGTGATCACGCTCGCCGAGGAGCGAATGGAGAGGCGTCGCTGGCTGCTGCCCGCGGCACTCGCCATCGGCGGCGGCGTGGCCAACGCCAGCCTCGGCGCCGCGATTGTCGCCACGGTGCTGCGCAACCCCGCCGAGGTGCTGTTCTTGGTGCTGCCCCTGCTGATCGTCGCGGCGGCATATGCGCTGTACACGCGCGAGTACCAGAAGCGGCAGCAGCTGCAGTACCTGTACCAGTCCAGCGACCTGCTGCAGCGCGCCACCGAGCAGGAGGCGGCGATCCCCGAGGTGCTGCGCCAGCTGTGCCAGGTGTTCCGCACCGAGGTGGCGCAGATCACGCTGCTGCCGGTGGCGGGCAGCATCGAGCACGCGCACCAGATCGCCGTCTGCAACGGCACCGTCAGCGAGCTCCGCGGCAGCCCCGAGCTCGACTTCCTGGAGCGGTTCGTGCCGCTGGTGGAGAGCGAGCAGCGCACGTTCCTCGCCGTGCCGCCGCGGGTCACTCCGGGCGTCGCCGGCTGGCTAGGCGAGTCCGGCTTGCGCAACGCCATCGGCACGGCCTTGCAGAGCGAGGGCACGCTGCTCGGGTTGCTGGTGGTGGGCAACCGCCTCAGCGACGTCAGCATCTTCGACAGCGGCGATCTGCCGCTGCTCGAGACCTTCGCCGCGCAGGCGAGCGCGGCGGTGCAGAACACGCGCCTGGGCAACCGGCTCGAGCACCAGGCATTCCACGACCCGCTGACGGGCCTGGCCAACCGGGCGCTGTTCACCGACCGGCTGGAGCATGCGCTGCAGCGGCGCGAGAGCGGCGAGGGGGTGGCCGTGATCTTCCTCGACCTCGACGACTTCAAGATCGTCAACGACACGCTCGGCCACGGCGCCGGCGACGAGCTGCTCTGTTCGGTGGGTCGGCGGTTGCAGAGCGTGCTGCGCCCGGCCGACACCGCCGCGCGCTTCGGCGGGGACGAGTTCGCCGTGCTGCTCGAGGAGACGGGCGAGCAACACAGCGTGGTCAGCGTGGCCCAGCGCGTGCTCGGCGTGCTGGCTCCGACGTTCGGCCTCGGCGAGCGCGAGGTGTCGCTGCGCGCCAGCCTCGGCGTGGCCCTCGCCGGCCCCGCCGACACCTCCGCCAGCGAGCTGCTGCGCCGCGCCGACGTCGCCATGTACCGGGCCAAGACCCGGGGCAAGGGCACGTTCGAGGTGTTCGAGCCCGGGATGCAGGCGGCCATCACGCGCAGGCTCGAGACCCGCAGCGAGCTGGAGCGAGCGCTGCGCGACCGGCAGCTCACGGTGCACTACCAGCCGGTGGTTGACCTCACCACTGTCAACCCGGTGGGCGTCGAGGCGCTGGTGCGCTGGGTGCACCCCGAACGCGGCCTGGTCAGCCCGGTCGAGTTCGTCGGTGTCGCCGAGGAGACCGGTCTGATCAACGAGATCGGCCTGTACGTGCTGCAGGAGGCGTGCCGCCAATGCCAGACGTGGCAGACCGCCTTTCCCGACCTCGCCGCGTTCTTCGTCAGCGTCAACGTGTCACCGAAGCAACTGAACAACCAGCGCTTCGTCGCCGACGTGTGGGATGCGCTGCGCCGCAGCGGGCTCCACCCGTCGCGGCTGGTGCTCGAGATAACCGAGAGCTTCATGGCCGAGGACCCCGACCACGCGCGCATGCTGCTGCACCAGGTGAAGGCCACCGGCGTGCGCATCTCGCTCGACGACTTCGGCACCGGGTACTCGTCGCTGTCTGCGCTGCAGGACCTGCCGATCGACATCCTCAAAATCGACCGCTCGTTCATCGACCACATGGTCGACGACCCGCGCCGCGGCGCCTTCGTTCAAGCCATCGTGCGGCTGGGCAAGACGCTCGGGCTCGGCCTCGTCGCCGAGGGCGTGGAGAAGCCGGAGCAGGCCGACCGCCTGCTGGCATTGGGGTGCGCGGAGGCTCAGGGCTACTACTTCTCGGCCCCGGCGGCCGCGGCGGTGATGACGCGGATGCTGCGGCGCGTCGGCGGCACGTCAGACGTCCAGTGGTGGCAGCAGCGCGACGGTCGCACCCATGGGGCCGGAGGCGTCATCGGGGTCCCGCGACCAGAATCGCGAGAAACGCCCGTCATAGCTGAGGACGCGGCCTCCGTGTGACGCCAGCGGCCGGTCGGCGTGATGCGGCGTGTGCCCGTGCACCAGCCGCCGCGCACCGAAGCGCCGCAGGTAGCGATCGAGCCGGCCGGCGTCGTCGAACGCGTGCCGGCCGATGGTATAGCGCAGCACCTGCATCACCCCTCCGGGGACGTCGAGCAGCTCGCGCGTGCGCCCGTTGACCTCTGTGACGCTCGCGCCCAGCTCTGCGTAGCGGTCGTCGTCGGTGTGCTGCGCCAGGGTGCCGTCATCGAGCAGCAGCATCAGCGGCAGGCTGCGCAGCCACGCCTCCAAGCCCGGGTCGTCGGCGACGGCGCGCAGATCGGCCCAGTCGCCGCGGCGGTTGAGCCAGAGCTCCTCCACGCTGACGCCGCTGCGCGTCTGCCACTCCACGGCGGCGCTCACACCGCGCGCGCGTTCCAGCACCACGAGCAGGAACAGATCGTGGTTGCCCAGCACCGAGATGCTGTTGTGCCGGGCGCGCGCCACGCGTGCCGCGGCGGCACCACCACCGGCACCGGGCTGCCCACCCTGGAAGAAGTCGCCGAGGAACACGGTGTCCACCTCGTCCTCGGGGTAGGGTTGCAGCGCCTCCTGCAAGCGTTCGACGTCGCCCTGCACGTCGCCGACGACGAGCACCGGGCGCTCATTCATGGTGTGCGGCTCCGGGTTGCGATCAGAAGGGCACCCGCGTGGCCAGCAGCCCAGAACCGCTCGCCCGCCCGGAGACGATGCGGCAGAACTCGACCGCGTCGAGCCGGTGCGGCTCACCGCCCATTCCCGCGGAGAAGGCGCCGCCGGCCGCGCCCTCGAGCACAAGCTCGAACGGCCTGCCGTGGCGCCGTGCCCAGTGCGCGACGATGTCCGCGACGATGCGCCCGTCGTGCTCGGGCGTCAGCTGCATCTCGTGCCCGGTGGCGCGGCAGATGTCGACGCGATGGATCCACGTGTCGCGCGTGTAGATGTGGTCGTTGACGTAGCCGAGGCTGACGCGTTCCTCGGGGAGTCCCACGGGGAACGCACGCATCGGTGCGAAGAGAGCGGCGCGCTTCGCAACGCTGCGAGCCACCACGCGCCGCAGCCGCTCGCGCAGCGCTGGACCGGACATGCCCGCCCGCTCGCGCACCAGGAGCGCGTTCATGCCGTCGAGGCCGGGCTCGCGCTGCCGCATGGCCATGATCCGGCCACGCACGCTGGCGCGCACGAGCCCCGGCACGGTCGCCGTCTCCGCCCAGCTCACGACATGCGACGTCACCGTACGCACGTCCCAGCGTGTGCAGTCGGTGGGCAGGCTCCAGTCGGCGTCGTTCAGGAGGTCGAGTGCCGCGACGAACCGCCCGTACTCCGCGCCGAGCAGGCGCGGTGCCTCCGCGCGGCTGATGGCGCGCGGGGCGGCCGAGACGGATGCGGTGCTGCTCATGCTCGACGCTCCAACGCTAGCGCAGCGCGGACAGGGCCGCGCTGACACGGTCGGCGCGCGCCTGCGCCGCCTCGATCTGGCGCTGCACAGAGGCCGGCGCCGGCCCGCCCGCCGTGGCTCGTCGCTGCGTGGCCGTCTCCACATCGAAGAGACCGAGGATGTCCGGCTCGAATGCGGGGGAAGCCTCGCGCCACTCGCTGAGGGTGAGGCCGGCGAGGCTCCGTGCCTCGGCCTCGGTGCGCCGCACCAGTGCCCCGACGATCTCGTGCGCTTCCCGGAACGCCACGCCGCGTCGCACGAGGTACTCGGCGGCGTCGGTCGCAAGCACCGCTGGATCGGACGCGGCCCGGCGCAGCGCGGCGGTATCGAAGCGCAGCACGGAGACGACGTCGGCGAGCACCGTCAGCGTGGTGACGGTGGTGTCGACGGCGTCGAAGAGCGCCGCCTTGTCCTCCTGCAGGTCGCGGTTGTACGAGAGTGGCAGGCCCTTGAGCAGGGTGAGCAGCGTGACGGTGTCCGCGATCACCCGCGCGCTGCGGCCGCGGGCGAGCTCCGCGACATCGGGGTTCTTCTTCTGCGGCATGAGTGAGGACCCGGTGGCGTGCGTGTCGGGCAGGGTGGCGAACCCGAACTCGCGCGACATCCAGAGCACGATCTCCTCGCCCAGCCGCGAGCAGTGCGTCATGGCGAGCGCGCACGCAGCCGTGATCTCGACGGCGAAGTCGCGGTCGGAGACGGAGTCGATGCTGTTCGCTGAGACGGCGGCGAAGCCGAGATCCGCGGCCACCGCGTCGCGGTCCAGGGGCAGCGTCGAGCCGGCGACCGCGCCGCTGCCGAGCGGCAGCACGTCGCTGCGGCGGCGCGCGTCGAGGAAGCGCTCGACGTCGCGCGCCAGCATCTCGACGTACGCGAGCAGGTGGTGTGCGACCGTGACCGGCTGCGCGCGCTGCAGGTGCGTGTACGCGGGCATCACCGCATCGCGATGCTCGCCCGCCTGCTGAAGCAGGGCGCCCTGCAGCGTGAGCGCCGCGCGCGCGAGGTCGATACAAGCCCGCTTGACGAACATGCGCAGGTCCGTGGCCACCTGGTCGTTGCGGCTGCGGCCGGTCTGCAGCACACCGGCCACCGGGCCGGCCAACTCGTGCAGCCGGCGCTCCACCGCGCTGTGCAGGTCCTCGTCCGCCGCGGTGAACGCGAAGCGTCGGGACTCGAGCTCGCCGCCGACACGGCGAAGCCCATCCGCGACCGCGTGCAGCTGCGCATCGTCGATCAGCCCGACCAGGCGGAGCATGCGCACATGCGCCAGCGACTGCGCCACGTCCTCGGCGTGCAGGCGCTGGTCGACAGCGATCGACGACGTGTAGCGCTCGACGGACTCCGCGGTGGCGCCGCCGAGGCGCCCCTGCCAGAGCTTGGCGGGCGTGTCGCTCACGCCGGAGCGCGATGCACGCGCCGCTCCACGCGCAGCGGCTCGCTGTCCTCCAGAGCGCCCTGCGTGCGTGTCTGCGTGCGCAGCGGCAGCCCGAAGAGCTCGATGAACCCGCGCGCCGCGGAGTGGTCGAAGGTGTCGTAGGTGCGGTCGTACGTGGCCAGCGCGGGCTGGTACAGCGACCCGGGCGCGCGCCGTCCGGTCACGTGCGCCGCTCCGTGCTCCAGATGCAGGCGCACCTCGCCGGTCACGTGCTGCTGCGTGCTCTCGACGAACGCCCCAAGCGCGGAGCGCAGGGCGCCGAACCAGAGCCCGTCGTACACCAGCCGCGCCCACTCCTCGCCGACGACACGCTTGAACTGGGCCACATCGCGCGGCAGCGTCAGCGATTCGAGCGCGGCGTGCGCCTGGTACAGGGCCAGCGCGGCGGGCGCCTCGTATATCTCGCGCGACTTGATGCCCACCAGGCGGTTCTCCACGTGGTCGATACGACCGACGCCGGCGCCGCCCGCGATCGTGTTCATCCGCGTCACCAGCTGCTCGGCGCTGAGCCGCTCGCCGTCCAGTGACACCGGCACGCCGCACTCGAATGCGATCACCAGGTCGTGCGCCGCCAGAGTGTTGTCCGGCGCCGCCGTCCAGGCGAACACGTCAGCCGGCGGTGCCACCCACGGATCCTCGAGCAGACCGGACTCGATGCTGCGGCCCCAGAGGTTCGCGTCGACGGAGTACGGCGACGCCTTGGTCACCGGCACGTCGATGCCGTGCGCCGCGGCGTACTCGATCTCCTGCGGCCGCCCCATGTCCCAGTCACGCACCGGCGCCACCACGCGCAGCTCCGGTGCCAGCGCCCCGACGGCGACGTCGAACCGCACCTGGTCGTTGCCCTTGCCGGTGCACCCGTGCGCAACTGCGCTCGCACCCTCGTCGTGCGCCACATCGACCAGCAGCTTCGCGATGAGCGGCCGCGCCAGCGCCGTGGCCAGTGGGTACACGCCCTCGTACAGCGCACCCGCCTGCAGCGTGGGAAAGCAGAACTCCTCCACCAGGATGCGGCGCGCGTCGACGGTGTGCGCCGCCACCGCCCCGGTGCGCAGCGCACGCTGCGCCACCGAGTCGATGTCGGGGCTCTCGCCCAGGTCCGCGGTGAGCGTCACCACCTCGTAGCCCAGCTCCTCGATGAGCCAGCGGATCGCCACCGACGTGTCGAGGCCGCCGGAGTACGCGAGCACGCACCGCTCGGTCATTCCTCGCGCCCCGACATGTCGCGCAGGCGGAGGCTGAGCCGGTGCGCCGCCGGCCGCGAGCGGGTGACGATGAGAATGGTGTCGTCGCCGGCAACCGTCCCGGCGATCTCCTCGAAGCGCGCGCCGTCGAGCGCTGCCCCGACCACCATCGCGCATCCCGGCAGTGTGTGCATCACGCCCAGCAGGTCGATGAACTCCACCGAGCGCACGTGCTCGCGCAGCACGGTGCGCAGCCGCTCGCTGGCGGCGTCGGCGTCGAGCTCGGCAACGGCGAGCATGTAGCGCGCGCCGTCGGAGTCGTGCACGCGCACCAGGCCGAGCTCGCGGATGTCGCGGCTGACGGTGGCCTGGGTGACGTCGAGGCTGCGCTCACGCAGCGCGTCCACCAGCTCCTCCTGCGTTCGCAGGGTGCGGGTGCGCACCAGCTCGATGATCATGCGGTGCCGCTCGCTCTTGCTGGGACCGTTGGGCGACCGCGCCGCGGTGGCCACGTCACGCATCCCGGCTCACGTCGTCGAACGCGGCCTCGAGCCCGCCTACGGCGAGGTCGACGTCGTCTCGGGTCAGCACCAGCGGCGGCACCAGCCGCAGGGTCTTCTGGCCGACCGCGTTGACGATGACGCCGTGATGCAGTGCCGCCGCGGCGACGCGCGGCGCGATGTCCCGGCTCAGCGCCACCCCGAGCATGAGACCGCGGCCGCGCACGCGCTCGATCGGTGCCGACGGCGCCAGCGCGAGCACGCACTCACTGAGGTAGTCGCCCACGTGCTCCGCGTTCTCGACGAGGCCGTCGGCGGCGATGGTGCGCATCACAGCGGCACCGGCGGCGCAGGCGAGGGGATTGCCGCCGAACGTCGATCCATGGTCGCCGGGGGTGAACACGTCGGCGCGCGGCGCAGCGAGCACCGCGCCGATGGGTACGCCGCCGCCGAGCCCCTTGGCCACCGTCATCACGTCCGGCACCGCACCCTCGCGCTGGTGTGCCCACCAGTCGCCGGTGCGTCCCATGCCGGTCTGCACCTCGTCGAGGATGAGCAGCACGTCGCGCTCGTCGCAGATGCGGCGGATCTCCGTGAGCACGCCGGTATCGAGGGGATGGACGCCGCTCTCGCCCTCGATGGGCTCGAGCAGCACTGCGCACGTGCTCGAGTCGATCGCCGACTCGATCGCCGCCGGGTCGTTGTACGTGACGTGCACGAACCCGCGCGGCAGCGGCTCGAACGGCTGGCGGTAGCGCTGGTTGGCGGTGGCGGCCAGCGCGCCCAGCGTGCGCCCATGAAATGCGCCGCGCGCGCAGACGACGCCGGTGGCGCCGCCGCGCTGCTCGCGGCCCCACTTGCGCGCCAGCTTGATGGCGCCCTCGACGGCCTCGGTGCCGCTGTTGCAGAGGAACACGCGCGACGGGTAGGCGGACTCGACGAGCAGCTCGGCGAGCTCGAGCTGCGGCTCGGTGTAGTACAGGTTGCTCGTATGCACCAGCCGCTGCGCTTGCTCGGCGACGGCGCGCTGCACCGCCGGATGGGCATGTCCCAGCACGTTGACCGCGATTCCGGCCACCAGGTCGATGTACTCGCGGCCATCGCTATCGGTCACGCGAGCCCCGGTGCCGTTGACGAACGCGACCGGCTGCCGCGCATACGTGTCCATGAGCACGCGCGACGCGCGCTCCGCGTACGTCGCAAGCGACGCGAGCGATGTGCTCATCACGATGTCTCCGCTGAGAACATCGTGCCCACGCCACGCTCGGTCAACAGCTCGAGCAACAGCGAATGGGGCACGCGACCGTCGATGATGTGCGCGTCCGCGCCTGCGCTCACCGCGCGTGAGGCGGCGCGCACCTTGGGGATCATGCCGCCGCGCACGATCCCATCCTCCACCAGGCGCTGCGCCGCGGCGACGTCGAGCTCGGTGCGCAGCTGACCGCTGCCGTCGCGCACGCCCTCCACGTCGGTGAGCAGGATCAGCTTGGTGGCGCTCAGCGCAACAGCGAGCTCACCGGCGACGCTGTCCGCGTTGACGTTGTACGTCTGGCCGTCGTAGCCGAGGCCGATCGACGCCATCACCGGGATGCGTCCCTGGCCGAGGATCGCCTGCAGCGGCTCGGGGTTGACCGTCTCCACATCGCCGACGTAGCCGAGGTCGGCGCCGCCCTCGGGCGGGCGCGGCCGCACCAGCAGCGTGGGGCCGTCCTCGCCGCTCATACCGATGGCGCCGGCGCCGAGCCGGTTGATGCGCGCCACGATGTCGGGGCCCACCTTGCCGGTGAGCACCATCTTCACTATCTCCATCGTGGGCGCATCGGTGACGCGCAGCCCGTTGACGAAGCGCGGCTCCAACCCCAGACGCTGCTGCCACTCAGTGATCTCGGCACCGCCGCCGTGCACCAGCACGGGCTTCATGCCGACGAAGCGCAGCAGCACGACGTCGCGCAGCACCGCATCGACGTCGGCATCGGCCGCGTCCACCGAGCCGCCCAGCTTGATCACCATGACGTGACCGCTGAACTTGCGGATGTACGGCAGCGCTTCGATGAGCACCTGTGCTCGCACCTGCTCGCTGACGTCCTCGGTGAGCTGCGCCTGTGTCATGTCGTGTAGTCCGCGTTGATGTGCACGTACTCCGGGGTCAGCTCACAGCCCCAAGCATGGCCGCTCGCGTCCCCGGCGCCCAGCTCGACGTCGATGTTGATCCGGCGCTGACGCAGCGCGTCCGCGATCAGCTGCAGGTCGATCGGCGCGGGCGCTCCGCGCTCGAACACGGTGAAGCCGCCGATGGCGACGCTGCATCGGTCGAGCGTGAACGCTGCGCCGCTGCGACCGAGCGCCGCGACGACGCGGCCCCAGTTGGGATCACCGCCGTGCACGGCGGCCTTCACCAGCGGGCTCTCGGCAACAACGCGCGCGGCCTGGCGCGCCTGCTCGGCGTTCCCGGCGCCGGCTACGCTGACCCGGAAGTAGCGCTCCGACCCCTCGGCGTCGGCGACAAGCTGCTCCGCCAGGCTGTCACACACCTCGAACAGCGCGCTCTCGAGCACCGCGAGGCCGGCGCCGTCCTGCAGCGGCGCTCCGCCCGCGGCGCCGTTGGCAAGAAGGATCACGCTGTCGTTCGTCGAGGTGTCACCGTCCACGCTGACGCAGTTGAACGTCGAGTCGGCGACCCGCCGCAGCATCGGCTGCAGCAGCTGCACGGGCACGGCGGCATCCGTCGTGATCACGGCAAGCAGGGTCGCCAGGTCTGGATGGATCATCCCCGCGCCCTTGGCCATGCCCCCGACGCCGACGCGCACGCCGTCCACATCCACCGACGTCATCGCCACCTTGGGCACACGATCGGTCGTGAGAATGGCGAGCGCAGCCGCCTCGCCGGTGGCGTCGGTGAGGCCGGAGGCGGCGCGGATCCCCGCGTTCACCCGCTCCATGGGCATCGGGCGGCCGATCACGCCGGTGCTGCACACGAGCACCTCGCTGGGGTCGAGATCGAGCACCTCGGCAGAGGTGGCGCACATGCGCAGCGCGTCGCGAAATCCCTGGGCGCCGGTGCACGCGTTGGCGTTTCCCGAGTTGATCACCACGGCGCCGACCGGAGTGCCGCGGCGCAGCGTGAGCTGCGAGATCACCACCGGAGCAGCCTTCACCAGGTTGCGCGTGAACACGCCGGCAGCGGTGGCCGGCGTATCGGAGCGCACCAGCGCGATGTCCAGACGCCCGTCGTTGTCACCGCGGACATCGGCGGCGGCGGCGCCGGCACGGAACCCGAGCGGGGCGCACACACCGGCCACGCGCGCCGGCTCGAGCGGGACTGCTACGGCCACAGCACCACGCGGCCGAGGCCGGCTCGCTCGTCGAAGCCGAAGCGCAGGTTGCACGCCTGCACCCCCTGGCCGGCAGCGCCCTTGATCAGGTTGTCGATGACGACCGTGACCACGGCGAGCCCGTCCTGCCAGCCGCAGTTGACCGCCGCGACGTTGGTGCCGCTCACGCTCTTGGTGGGCGCCGGCCGATCCGTGTAGCAGAGAAACGGTTCGGCCTCACAGAAGGCGCGGTAGGCGGCCTCGAGGTCGGCGCGGCCCACGCCCGGCAGCGGGCGCAGATACGCCGTCGCCAGGATGCCCCGGGTCATGGGGACGAGATGCGGCACGAACGTCAGGCGCACGTCGCCCTGCGCCGCCAGCCGCAGCTGCTCGAGCATCTCGGACTTGTGCCGGTGCCCGTCCACGCCGTAGGCGCGCACCGATTCGTTGACCTCGGCGTAGTGCGAGCCCAGACTCGCCGATCGCCCGGCGCCGCTGACGCCGCTCTTCGCGTCCACGACGATGTCGGGTTCGACGAGCCGGGCGCGAAGCGCCGGCACGCAGGCGAGCAGCGTTGCGGTGGGGTAGCAGCCGGGCACCGCCACCAGATCGGCCCGGCGCAGGGCGTCGCGGTGCAGCTCCGGCAGCCCGTACACCGACTCCTCGAGCAGGGATGGGGCCGGGTGCTCCATCGCATACCACTCGCGGTAGGCAGCCGGGTCATGCAGCCGGAAGTCGGCGCTCATGTCGATCACCGTCGCCCCGGCCGCCAGCCACGCCGCCGCGTGATGGGCGGCGACCGTGTGCGGCAGGGCGGCGAAGATGACCTGCGCGGAGTCCGGCTCCAGCGTGTCCTCGATCGGCAGGCTCACCTCGCTGCCGGGCACCGCCTCGCAGTAGGGCTCGCCCGCGTGACTGCGCCCCATCACCCGGGTCAGCTCCATCGCCGGGTGCGCTGCGATCAGGCTGACGCACTCCATGCCGATGTACCCGGTGGCGCCGGCGACGGCGACCCTGAGCGCGGGCGATGTGGACACGGCGCCCAGTCTAGGGCCTACCTGCATAAATATGCAATGCGCGGGGACGGGGGCGCCCGCTACCGCCGCAGCCCGTGCACCCCGAGACGCCGGTTGCGGCTGCGCTCGATGTTCACCGCCGCCCCCACCAGCGCCAGGTGCGTGAACGCCTGCGGGTAGTTGCCCAGGAGATGGCCGGTCCGGTCGTCCACCTCCTCCGAGAACAGCCCGACCGGCGACGCGAACGCGTTCAGCAGCTCGAAGCGCCGCTCCGCCTCGTTCAGGTCGCCGAGGTGAGCCAGTGCGTCCACCAGCCAGAACGAGGTCATGAAGAACGCGCCCTCGTCACCGCCGACGCCGTCGGGTGAGACGTCCGGCAGGTAGCGGCGCACGAGCACGCCCTTGGAGAGGTGCGTGTCGATGCGGTGGATCGTCTCCCGGACGCGCGCGTCGCGGTTGGGCAGGAATCGCGTCTGGCTGATGCGCAGCACCGCGGCGTCGAGCGTGTCACCGTCGAGTGTCTGCGTGAATGCGCGGAGCCGTGGGTTCCATGCGCGCTGCGTGACGGCGCGGTGTATCGCGCGGCGGGCCGCCCGCCAGCGGACGGAGTCGTGCGGCAGGCCGTAGTGCTCGGCCAGACGCAGGCCGCGGTCCACCGCCACCCAGCACATGACCTTGCTGTAGGTGAAGTGCCGGCGCGCGCTGCGCACCTCCCAGATCGACGAGTCCGGCTGCTCCCATTGCTGGATCGTCAGCTCGACGACGTTGCGCAGCTCGGTCCATAGCGGGCGCGGAATGCCGCCGCCGAAGCGTGCGTAGATGTAGGCGCTGTCGAGCACCTCGCCGTACACGTCGAGCTGCAGCTGACGGGTGGCGGCGTTGCCCACGCGCACGGGGCGCGACCGTTCGTAGCCCTCGAGGTGTGTGAGCTCGACCTCCTCGCTGCGGGTGCCCCCGCCGAGATCGAACAGGTTGGGCACGCGCCGCATGCGCTCTCCCAGATGGCGGTGCGTGAGCCATTGAAAGAAGTCCTCGGCCTCCTCCTCCAGGTTCAGCTGTGAGAACGCGTACAGCGTGAACGAGGCGTCGCGCAGCCAGGTGAAGCGGTAGTCCCAGTTGCGGTCGCTTCCGATCTTCTCCGGAAGGCTGGTGGTCGGCGCCGCGATGATGGCGCCGGTGGGCGCGTAGGTCATGAGCTTGAGTGCCAGCGCGGATCGCCACACCGGCACCTGGTAGGGGCCGTCGTAACGCACCTGCGCCATCCACTGCCACCAGAAGCGGCGGGTGTCGCGCATCAGCCGGTAGGCGCGTTCCACCGACCAGGCGTGATCCACGTGGAGACCCGCCCGGGCGGTCCGCAGGCAGAACGCGGCACTCTCGCCGGTGGCGAGCGCGAACTCGGCGTCCGGTCCGGTTATGTCCACCGTCGTCTCGAGGCAGAGGTGAACGGCACCGACATCCGCATGCAGCACGCGCGGGCCGTCGAGCCGCAACGCGAGGCCCTCGCGGCCGAATCCCGCACGCGGCACGAACCGGCTGCTCACGCGCACGCTGCCGGCGACGCACTGCACCAGACGTATGACGCGCGGCTCGTTGTGCAGTTTCGCGTGCTGCTTGATCACCACCTGGTAGGTGGGCATGAAATCGGTGACCACGACAGCACCACGGGGCGTGACGAAGATCGTCTGCAGCAGGTTCGTCCGGTCGCGGTACGTCTGACGCGCGTGGTAGGGCGCCTCGGGAGCGATCTGCCAGAAACCGCCGCGCTCGGCGTCGAGGATGCGGGCGAACACGGCCTCGCTGTCGAAGCGCGGCAGGCAGAGGAAGTCGATGCTGCCGTCGACGCCCACCAGCCCCGCGCTGCGGCAGTCGCCGATGAGGCCGTATTCCTCGATGTGAAGGTAGCCGCGGTGCCGCGTCGGTTCGGTCAGTACTCGTCCTCGGGACGCGTGTCCTCGTCACCGTCGGAGTCGGACGAGCTCTCCTCGGACTCCGCCTGGAACGTGCTCATGCCCATCTCGGCCAGATCCTCCGACGGCTCGGAGGACGACTCGGTGTAGTCCTCGTCGTCCTCGCCGAGGGACTCGGCGTCGATCTCCCGCGCGGCCAGCAGCGATTCCTTGGCGTAGGGGCGGAACTCGTCACGGCGGTTCGACCGCGACAGCTGGAACGACGTGGTGTGGGCGTTGCCCGGCGCCTGGTAGACCTCGCGAATGATGATCTCGATCGCCAGGGCGTCGACCCGGGCCACGGCGGCCGAGTAGCGGTTGCCCGTCGCCATCAGCGGCAGGATGCGGCGCGCGATCTTCGGCTCCACCTCTCCCAGCGGTACGCCGCGCGCCGTTCGGGCGAGCAGCTGGTCGGTGTCCGGCTCGAGCTCGACGAGGTCGCCCGGGGCCACCACCACCGTGACCGTCTTCGCCGGCGGGCGAAGCACCGTGAGCGCGCTCTTCCCCGGCTCCTCGGTGAACGCCTCCACGTCGATCGGCTGCTCCGCGGTGGGAACCGTCTCCTGGTTCTCCAGCATCGCCGCCAGCTTGCGGACGTTCTTCTGCGCGATCAGGTTCAGGGGGTTGAGCTTCAGGGCCGCGGAATAGGCCTCGAGGGCTTCGGGCAGCCGTCCGAGCTCGGTCAGGGCCTTGCCGATCCGGTTGTGCGTGTCCTCGTCGGCCCCGTACTTCTCGATCAGCCCCTGGTTGGTGGCCAGCGCATCCGTCCAGCGGCTCTCCAAGGCAAGCTGGACGGCCTCCTCGACATACATGCTGCGCGGCTTGACGCGTTCTTCTGCCAACTGCTCCTCTCGTCCCGATCGGCCCGGGACCCTGCCAGCGTCCACTTTTGGACTGTAATGGGGTTCGCTATCATAACGGCTCAGTGCGGCGCGTTTGCTCGCTTGTCCGTCTCACTCAGGCGCCACGCAAAACGTGACGCGGATTATCGCTGTCGCCAATCAGAAGGGCGGGGTGGGCAAGACCACCACGGCGGTGAGCCTCGCCGCGGCGCTGGCAGAGGCAGACAAGCACGTGCTCGCGGTCGACCTCGATCCGCAGGGCCACCTCACGCTCAACATGGGCTGCCGCCGTCCCGACGAGCTCGAGCAGACGGTGTACGACCTGCTCACCTCGCCGAACGTATCCGCCGAGGACATCCGGCTGCACTCACAGCCGATCGGCGTCGACTTCCTGCCGGCGAACATCGAGCTCAGCGGCGCGGAGCTGCAGCTGGTCACCGAGTTCGGCCGCGAGTCGGTGCTCGCCGAGAAGCTCCAGCCCATCCTCGACGAGTACGACTTCGTCGTCATCGACTGCCCGCCGTCACTCGGACTCCTGTGCATCAACGCGCTGGTGGCGGCCACCGAGGTGATCATCCCCCTGCAGTGCGAGTACTTCGGCATGAAGGGCATGCAGCAGCTCTACCGCACCATCGAGCGCGTGCGCGCCAAGCTCAACGCCAACCTCACGATCGCCGGCATCCTGCCCACGATCTACAAGCCGCGCACGCTGCACAGCCAGGAGGTGCTCGAGCTGGTGCGCGGCGCGTTCGGCGGCCAGGTGTTCGACATCACCATCGATTCGTCGATTCGATTCGCGGAGACGCCGCTCGCCGGCCAGTCGATCCTGCAGTACGCGCCGTCGTCACCGGGTGCACGCGCCTACCGCGCACTGGCCAAGGCGCTGCTGGCGGCCAAGGGAAGCGCGGCTGTCGGGGAGCTTGGAGGCGACGTCATGGCACGTCCGGTCCGTCAGATGCGAGCGGCGAAGGCGTGATGAAGGGCTTCCGCCGCGCGCAGCTGCGCGGTTCCGACGAGCTGTTCCGCCCCACCGAGGACGAGGAAGAACAGGCGGCGCAGAGTCCGGGAACGGTCGACGGTCCGGCGGTGACCGCGGTGCCCGCGGCGCCGGCGCCGGACATGCGCTCCGTGCGCCTGAGCGAGGAGCAGATCCAGCTCATCGCCGATGCGTTGCAGCACCTGAAGTTTCCGGGGAAGACTCCGGCGCGTCCGTCGATCGGCGATTTCGAGCGGCTCGAGGAGCTGCGTCAGAAGCTGCTCGACGCGATCTGAGCGCGAGACTGCTCGTGCCTCACGGCGTCCGCGGCCACCGGGAACGCGCGCGCAGAGCGGAACTCCGAGGTGTTGCCACCTGGCGCCACCAGCCCTACCGCTGTCAGGCCACAGGCTCCTGGTCGCTCATGCGCCAGAGCAGGAAGCTCTCCCCATCGAAGGCGCTCACGATGATTGCGGCAAGACCTGACGCAACCTCGTATGCCAGCTCTGGGCCGTACCGCCCACCTGGATGGAGCCCGAGACCCTGGCAGGGTCTGGATACGACGAAGGCGTTGAGCGGGTAGCCAGATGCGCCCCGTCGTACCGTCGTACTGACCTCGTCCGCGGATGACGAGGAGAGGTCACACCAATGGAAGACGCGGTCGTCGATGGAAGCCGATGGGATCGGCAGCGCACTCGTTGCGGGATCGTCAGCACGTCGAAGATCATCCTCAACGATCAGACATGCATCCGTACGGCCGGCTAGATCGTCAAGGCTTGTGACCAATGCAATTGACGCCGCGGTTGTGCGAGCTACTCCACCACGAGCGAAGTTGAGCCGCGCCGGTTGCTGCCAACTTACAGGGACGAGCGCATAGAACGTCCCACGGCTCCATTCCACGGACGAGCGCACGGCCCCCGAGAGCTGTGCACCTTGGGACAGGGAGTTCTGTACCCAAGGCAGCGCTTGCTCTGCTGGGATCGGGCGAGTGGCGAATACCAGGTCCAAATGCGTTCGGGCTTCTAGGCTTGTTATGCGCGCGATGAGTACCGCGTCAGTTCGGCTTCGGCGGAGGCCGTCCAGCCCGAGCGTTGACAACGTCGAGCGCGCTGTCCGCGTATGCACCGCCCGCAGGCGTGTTCGCCAGCCAAGCCACGCGGGCCTGCGCAAACCTTTGGCCGTTCTATCGTTCTCTCCCTCGCAGAGCCGTGACAGAGTTCATCTCCGGAAGCCGTCATGCTCCTGCCGTCAATCAGCGCCGGGCTCAATATGCCGTTGCCGTTCTGACCCGGTATCAAAGAATCGGTCAGTGTAGTCGCCGGGTCTTAGCTCGCTCTCGCGCATCAATGAGAAGACCTCGCCTCCGGATACAGGTGGGTCAAACATTTCATAGACCTGAACCAAGCCAAGCCGCACCGCGGCGACGCTCGCTGCATAGCCGTCACCCTCGCTCTCCGCCAACGCCACGGCGGTTTCGAAGTTCTCTGTTTGCCATATGACAATCCTTTCCTCGTAAACCCCCGCGGTCCGGGTGCTGGAACACGAGGCGAGCTGCAAACCATCTCAGATCCGACACTTCCTCAGTACCCCCGACTCTGACGTCTTCGGACATTTCGAATCCCGCGCGCCTTGAGTTCGGCCCGGATCTTTGCTCGCACGGCTGCCGAAGGTGGGCGACCACGTCGTCGATATCTGCGGCGAGCCGGTCGAACGCCGACGCTTCGTCACCGAGGTCGTCGGGCTGAACCGAGAGGCTCACACCGCGCCTTTCGTCTTGCGCTCGACGTCGCCGGCGAACGAGGTGGCCGCTCCCATCCGGCGTGAAGTCTATGGCCGCGTACCGCTCACCTCGTGCGACGCCGCCGAGGGCAAACCCTTTGTCCGTCGTTGGTCCGCCTGATCACTCCATCGACTGGCGAGGTACGTGCGGGTTGGTCGCGGTCCCTCTGCGTGACAGGAGCGACGGCGATCCGTGTGACTCAGCCGCCGTAGAGCGCGTTGATCTGCGCCGCGTACTTCTCGGCCACGACCTTGCGCTTCACCTTGAGCGTCGGCGTGAGCTCGTCGCCCACCTGGAAGTCGTGGGTGAGCAGCGTCCACTTCTTGACCTGCTCCACCTGCGAGAGGCGCGCGTTCACCGCGTCCACATGCGACTTGATGCTCGCCAGCAGCGACGGCTCGCGTGACAGTGCCTCGAGGTCGCCGCTCAGCTGGTGCTCCGCCGCGAAGTGGCGTGCGCCGTCCGCGTCGAGCGTGAGCAGCGCGCTGACGAACGGCCGGCGGTCGCCGATCGCAACCGCGTGTGCGACCACCGGGCTCTTCTGCAGCTCCACCTCGATGTTGCTCGGCGAGATGTTCTTACCGCCCGCGGTGATGATCAGGTCCTTCTTGCGATCCGTGATGCGCAGGTAACCGCCGCTGTCGACCTCACCAACATCACCGGTGTGCAGCCACCCGTCGACGATGGTCTCCGCCGTCGCCTGCGCGTCCTTGTGGTAACCGGCGAACACCGTGCCGCCGCGCACCAGGATCTCGCCGTCCTCCGCGATGTGAACCTCGGTGCCACGCATCGGTGTGCCCACGGTGCCGATCTGCGCGTGGCCGGGGCGGTTGATCGTGGCCACGCCGGTGTCCTCGGTCTGGCCGTACTCCTCCAGCACCTCGAGACCGATGGAGCGGAAGAAGCGCAGCACCTCGGCGTCGATGGGCGCGGCGGCCGTCGCGAGAATCGTCGCTGCATCGAGGCCGAGCGTCGCACGCAGCTTGCGGAGCACCAGGCGGTCGGCGAGCGCTGCGTCGCGGCCCGTGCCGCCCTTGGCCACCGCGTCGGCACCGCGGCGCAGCGCCCAGTTGGCCAGTGTCCGCTGCGGGCCGGAGAGCTGAGCGACGCCGTGGCGCACCTGCTGCGCCATCTTCTCCCACACCCGCGGCACGGTGAAGAACATGTTGGGACGGACCTGGCGCAGCCGTTCGCCGAGAACACCGACCGACTCCACGAAGTAGACCGGGTGCCCGTAGGCGTAGGAGCGGAACTCGCTCGTCAGCCGCTCGGCGATATGCGCCAGCGGCAGGACGCTCACCACCCGCGTCGCCGGCGTCGCCGCCGAGAACTCATCCAGCGCGTACATCGCCGCAGCGACGTTGCCATGGGTGAGCAGCACGGCCTTGGGCGGACCCGTGGTCCCGCTCGTATAGATCAGCGTGGCCACGTCGTCGAGGGTGACTGCGTTGGCGCGGCGCTCCAGCTCGTCCCAGCGCTCCTCCATCACGGCGTCGCCGCGGTCGAGCGCGTCCTGCCACGAGATGACGAAGCCGTCGGCGGAGGGCTCGTCCTGCCCCTCCATGACCACCACACGCCGCAGCCAGGGCAGCGTCTCGCGCACCTCGAGCACCTTGTCGCGCAGCGCCGGAGTCTCCACGACGGCGACCGCGGATTCCGAGTGGCGCAGCACGTAGCCGCCCTGGTCGGCGCTCAGCGTCAGGTAGACGGGTACCGGGCGGCAGCGCAGGCTGAGGACGCCGATGTCGGCGATGTGCCACTCGGGGCGGTTGGCCGCCCAGATGGCCACATGCTGCTGCGAGCCCACCTCCTCGGCGAGGAGGAACGCCGACCAGCGCCGTGCCGCGCGGCCGAAGTCGGCCCAGGAGATGGAGGCGAACCGGTCGCCGGAACGAAAGCACAGCGCGGGTGCTGTCCCCCTCTCTCGGATCTGGCGCCGGAAGTGCTCCACCAGGGTTGTCCGGAGCAGATCCGGACTCTCCGGCGCCAGGCTCGGCGCCTCGGGCGCCGCCTGGGTGGCCATGTTCTGTTGAGAATGCCACATCCCCGTGCCCTTTTCCGCGTTTCGGGGCTGGAACTGACCATCTGCTAGCGTGAGACGCGATGGTGCTCGGCACCCTGACGGTCACACTCCACGTCCCTGACAGCGGGTCCCTGAAAGAGAAGCGCCAGGTGGTGCGGTCGTTGACGTCGCGCCTGCGCCAGTCGTTCAACGCCGCGGTCGCCGAGGTGGGCGACCAGGACCTCTGGCAGTCGGCGGTGATCGGCATCGTCTGCGTGAGCGCCGACGCGCGGCACGCGGACGAGATGTGTCAGAAGATCCTGCGGTTCGTCGACGCCAACGCCGACGCGCTGGTCACCGGGTCGCGCTTCGAGCTCGTGCACGTATGAAACTCGACGCGTGAACACCTCCTCGCCCGCGGGCATCGACGACCTCATCGCCGCATATCAGTCCACGCTGCCCTTCACGCTCGACGAGTTCCAGCGTGAGGCCATCGCCAAGCTGGAACGCTCGCGCGGCGTGCTGGTGAGCGCGCCCACGTCGAGTGGCAAGACCGTTGTTGCCGAGTACGCGATCTGGCGGCGGCTCCAGGCCACGGATGCGATGCGCCGTCGCCCCGGAACGGCGGCCGATGTGGTCTACACGACGCCGCTCAAGGCGCTGAGCAATCAGAAGTTCCGCGACCTCGGCGAGCGCTACGGCGCGGACAACATCGGGCTCGTCACCGGTGAGCACACCATCAATGACGGTGCGCCAGTGCTGGTGATGACCACCGAGATTCTGCGCAACCTGGTGTACGACGACCCGGCGCGGCTCGACCGGGTGGGCGACGTGGTGCTCGACGAGATCCACTACATCGACGATTACCCTCGCGGAACGGTGTGGGAGGAGGTGATCATCGAGGCGCCGCGACACATCCGCCTCACCGGGCTCAGCGCGACGATCAGCAACGTCGACGAGATCGCCGCGTGGATGACCGGCTTGCGCGGTCACGTGGAGACCGTGATGCGCACCGAGCGCCCGGTTGCGCTGGAGATGTGGCTCGCCATCGACAACACGCTGCACCCGCTCTTCGACCGGCACGGAAGCGCCGCACGGCGCACGCTGGAGCTGGCCCAGGAGCAGACGCTGCAGGACCCGCGCTGGCGCTACGCGCGGCGCGCGCCGGACAACGATCTGCTGCACGTCATCGACGAGCTCACGCGGCGGCGCATGCTCCCGGCGATCTACTTCATCTTCTCGCGGCGCGGCTGCCGCGAGGCGCTGGCGCGGTGCGAGCTGCACAGCCTCGACCTCACCGACGCCCGCGAGAAACGCACGCTCGACGCAGCGCTGGAGGAGCGGCTGGACGCGCTCACCGACGCCGATGAGCGCCGCGTCGTCGGCGAGGCACTGATGGCGAAGCTGGTGCGCCGCGGCATCGCGATGCATCACGCCGGCATGCTGCCGTACGCCAAGGAGACTGTCGAGCGCCTCTTTCAGCAGGGGCTGATCAAGGTGGTGTTCGCCACCGAGACGCTGTCACTCGGACTCAACATGCCGGCGCGCGCGTGCGTCGTGTCCACGTTCACCAAGTTCGACGGCACGAGCTTCGCACCGCTCACCAGCGGGGAGCTGACGCAGCTGCTCGGGCGCGCCGGCAGGCGCGGCATCGACACGCTGGGCCACGGTGTGATCCTCAAGGAGTCCGACGTCGACGTGCGCGACATCTACGACGCGGCGCTATCCGGCGAGTTCGCCGTCGAGTCCAAGTTCGCACCGACGTACGCGATGGTGCTCAGCCTGCTGCGCACGCGCAGCGCCGGCGACGCCGAGGCGCTGCTGCAGAAGTCGCTCGGGCAGTACCAGACGATGCGCCAGCTCGAGCACTGGGGTGTGCGGCGCGAGAACCTGCAGCAACAGCATGCGGACCTCGAACGGCGCGTGTTCCGTCATCCGAGGGTGCCGTGCACCGAGCGCACGCTGACGCAATTCCTGCACGCGTCGTCGGAGCTGTCGACCGTGCAGAGCGCGCTGCGCCGCCAGCGGCGCGAGCACTGGCGCAGCGGGCGTGGCGGCCGGGGCAGGCGGCCGCCGGATCCCGGGCAGCGTTACGAGGTGCTGCGCCGCCGCGCCAACGCGCTTCAGGAGCGGGTGAACCGCTCGCCGTGCCCGCGCTGTCCGTACCTCGCGGACCATCGCGCCCACCGGCGCGAGACCGAGGACATCGAGGCAACCCTCCAGGGCGGCGAGGCCGAGCTGGAGGAGGCGAGCAAGCGGTTCGTCCGAGACTTCCGGGCGCTGCGTGCCGTGCTCCGCGCCGGCGGGTACCTCGACGGGGACCGGGCCACCGAGCTGGGACGGCTCGCCGAGTCCCTGTACGGGGAGAGCGCGCTCCTCGTCTCGCAGGCCGTCTGCGACGGGACGCTGGAGGAGCTCGCGCCCGAGGAGCTCGCCGCGATCCTGGTGATGCTGGTGGCCGAGGACCGCGGGCGGGACCGGCCGCCGCCGTCTCGGCGGCACTTCCCCACGCCCCGCGTGGAGCGCGCTCACCGCAGGCTGCGGACGGCCTGGCACCGCCTCGCGGAGCTGGAGGCAGAGCACGGGACGCAGACGCTGCAGCCGCTCTCGTTCGATTTCGTCGGCCCGCTTTACCGCTGGACGCTGGGAGACGACCTCGGCTCGCTGGAGCTCCCCCCCGGCGCCGACCTCGGCGACGTGGTCAAGGCGGTGAAGTCGCTCTACTCACTCCTGCGTCAGATGGAGCAGGCGCTCCACGACCACCCGCTCCGCCCCACTGTGGCAGCCACCCGAGAGCGGATCGAGCGCGACCTCATCCGCCGCGTGTGACGGGATCGGCGAACCCCGTGCTAGCATCAGCCCGGTGTTCGACACACGTGTCGTCGCAGCCTCGATCATGATGATGCGTCGCGGAGGTTTCCCGGCGTAAGCACCCTCGCGCCTACGTCGTGAAGCCTCCTGGTGCCGAGCCCCAGGAGGTTTTTTCGTGTCAACGGTAAGCCTGCTCGACCGGTCGAGCCCGGAGGCCGCCATGCGGCCGCGGATTCTCGGGCTCGTCTGCCGCGCGTGCGGCCATCAGGCGCCGCTGCACGCGAGCAACATGTGCGAGGAGTGCTTCGGGCCGCTCGAGGTCCGCTACGACTACGCAGAGGTGGCGCGCCGGGTGTCGCGCGAGAGCATCGCCGCCGGCCCGGCATCGATCTGGCGGTACCGCGACCTCCTGCCGATCGAGAACGACGATGCCGAGCCCATCTCCCTGGGTGAGGGCTGGACGCCGCTGATCCATGCACCCAACCTCGGCGAGGAGCTCGGGCTCCGCAACCTCTATCTGAAGAACGACACGGTCAATCCCACAGGGTCGTTCAAGGACCGCGTGGTGAGCGTCGCGCTCACCTGGGCGCGCGAGCAGGGGTTTGCCACGGTCGCCTGCGCCAGCACCGGCAACCTGGCCAACGCCGTCGCGGCCTACGCCGCCCGTGCCGGCCTGCGCGCGGTGGTCATCGTCCCGGCCGGGATCGAGGCGGGCAAGATCGTGGCGACATCGGTGTACCGCCCGGCACTGGTGCGCATCGAGGGCAGCTACGACGACGTCAACCGTCTCTGCACCGAGCTGATCGACACCGTCGACTGGGCCTTCTGCAACATCAATCTACGGCCCTTCTACAGCGAGGGAAGCAAGACGGTGACGTTCGAGACCGCGGAACAGCTCGGCTGGCGGCTGCCCGACGAGATCGTCATCCCGGTCGCCTCGGGGTGCCAGTTCGTCAAGCATCGCAAGGCCGTGGCAGAGCTCATCGACCTCGGGCTGGTGCAGCCCGGGCCGCCTCCGCGGCTGACCGGTGCGCAGGCCGCGGGCTGCGGGCCGGTGGCCACGGCGTTTGCCGAGGGCACCGATGCGGTGACGCCGGTGCGGCCCAACACCATTGCGCACTCGATCGCCATCGGCAATCCCAGCGACGGCGCCGACGTGCTGCGCATCGCCCGCGACACGGGCGGTGTCGTCGCGTCGGTGACGGAGGAGGAGATCGTCGAGGGCATCGAGCTGCTGGCGGCGTCGGAGGGCGTGTTCGCGGAGGCGGCCGGCGGCGTGACCGTTGCGGTGCTGCGCAAGCTGGCCGCGACGCGGCGCTGGGAGCCGGATGAGACGGTGGTCGCCTACATCACCGGCAACGGCTTGAAGACCGCCGACGCCATCGCCGGCCGGACGCCGCTGCCGGAGCCGATCGCCCCCTCGCTGCGCGCGTTCGTCGAGGAGCATCGCTCGCTGATCTCGGCGTAGCAGTCGCGGCCCGGCCACGCTGGATTGGGGGGTCGCCGCGCGTGGCATAGTCATCGGCATGTATCACGAGATCGCGCGCAACAAGCGCAAGAGCGTGCTCGTGATCACGGTGTTCTTCCTGTTCTGGATCGGCGCCGGTTACGGCATCGGGCTGCTCGCCGGCCGCGGGCAGGCGGCGGACGGCGTCACCGGCGCGGTCATCGCCGGCATTCTCGCGGCACTCGCTGTGCTGTACTCGCTGACGCTCGGCCGCGCCACGATCCTCGCTGTCTCGGGTGCCAAACCGGCGCCGCGCGAGCAGTACCCGCAGCTCTACGACATCGTGGAGACGCTGGCGATGGGCGACGGGCTGCCCATGCCGCAGGTCTACGTGATCAACGACCCGTCGCCCAACGCGTTCGCCACCGGGCTCTCGCCGAAGTCGGCAGCGATCACCGCGACCACCGGGATTCTGCAGCTGATGAATCGCGAGGAGCTCGAGGGCGTGATCGGCCACGAGATGAGTCACGTGAAGAACTTCGACGTGCGCCTCATCCTCATCGTGGGAACGGTCGTGGCGCTCGCCGGGCTGCTGGCCAGCTTCGCCTGGCGCTCGCTGTTCTTCGCACGTGTGGGCAACGATCGCAACTCCGGCGGCGGGATCATCGTGCTGATTGCGCTCGCCGTGGTGCTGTCTGTCATCGCGCTCGTCGTCGGGCCACTGATGCAGTTCTCGCTCTCACGATCGCGCGAGTCGCTCGCAGACGCGAGCGGCGTCGAGCTGACGCGCAACCCGGCAGGGCTCCTGCATGCGCTGCAGAAGCTGGCCAACAACGACAAGCCGTTCGCGAAGATGACTCACGTGACGGCGGCGATGTGCATCGACAACCCGCTGGAGCACCACAAGGGCTGGATCCACCGGCTGTACGACACGCACCCGCCGATCGAGGAGCGCATTGCCGCGCTGCAGCGGATCCTCGACGTCCGCGAGACCTAGCGGGGGCGCGTGCTCCGCGCCATTCGCGTCAACTGCCCCACGGCATTGTGATCGCAATAATTGAAGTCTTGACCGGCGTGCCGTAACGTTGCGCGCCGGGTCGCGGCGTCAAAGTGCGCCGCGAACAGAGACCTTGAGAGGGGCGGTGTATGCACGCGTCCGCGTCCATCACTCTCGGCAGCAGTGTGTCGCGCGTTCGCCCGGTGGGTGCGTCGCGTGCGCGCGGGCCGCCGCGAACGCTGCCTGATCAACGTCGACAGCAGAGCGTCAGGGGTTCTGCGTCCGAACGCACGGCAAGGGGTGGGTACTCGATTCGCAAGGAGCAACCATTGATTCGACATCACCTGCTGACAGCGCCAACCGGACGGCCGTGGCGCCGCCGAGGCGCGCAGATCGTGGCCGCCGCTGCGGCGGTGGGCGGCGTGTTCGCCGCTGCGGCCGTTCCCGCGCTCGCCAGCACGGACTTCACGGCGTTTTCACCGCCGCTCACCGGCGCCAGCGACTGGATAACCAACCTCCCGTCGTTTGGGATCGGCCCGATCGGGCTGATCGACGATGGAACCAGCTTCTTTGTCACGGACTACACCAACGGCGTGCTCTACAAGCTGCCGGCGAGCGGAGGCGACGCGAGCACTGCAACCGCAGCCGCAGACGGACTCTTCGGACTCGCGCTCTCACACGGGACGTACTTCGGCACCAACCTCGGACCGTCGATCCTCACCTTCGACCCTGCCACGCTCGCGGTGACGGCCACGGCCGCCGTCCTGCCCTGTGGAGGGCTCGGGATCGCGGGTGATCCCCTGAGCACCGATCTCTACGTCGACACCTTCTGCGGCATCTACCGCGTGCAGAACCCGACATCCGCTGCACCGACCGTCACACTGTTTTCCAGCGCAGTCACCGATGAGTTCGACGGGCTGACCATCTCGTCCGACGGCCAGCAGTTCTGGGCGGCGGACATCTTCGGAGCGGATTCGCCTGCCGTTCTCGAATTCAACCGCAGCGGCGCCCTGCTGCAGACGGTTCCCGACTTCAGCGGCCCCGATGGGGTGGGTATAGCCAAGCCCAACACCACGCAGGGCGGCGTCAACGTTTCCAACAATGTCTTCGTCAACAACAACGACGGCACTGTTTGGCGTATCGACACCAACAACGCGGACACCGTCAGCGTCGTCGCATCCGGCGGATCGCGCGGCGACATGGCAACGGTGGGGCCGGACGATTGCCTGTACGTGACGCAGTCAGACCGCGTGGAGCAGATCACCCCCTGCTTCTTCCAGCCCACGGGCAGCAGCAACGCCGCGCTCGGCCCGGGCTACTGGAAGAATCACCAGGCGCAGACCACGGCTCTCCTTCCCCAGCCGCTCGGTGGCTTCAGCGTCGCGGCGTGGAGTGATGCCCAGGCAGTCTTCAACGCCAACAACTGCGGGGCGAAGACGAGCCAGGGTGCGGTCGGTTGCCTCGCCGCAAGCCTGCTCGCGGCTGAGCTCAACGAGGCCAACGGAGCCGCGGCGGTGCCGTGCGTCCTCACCGCAATCTCCAACGCCACCGCGTTTTTGAACGGGCTGCCGTACACCGGTCCAACAGGTACATACACGCTGAGCAAGACAGATCGTCAGAACGCGATCGGCCTCGCCACCAGCCTCGACAACTTCAACAACGGTTCGCTCACCTGCTGAGCCCGTTGTGACGCGAGGGGCGGGGAGATTCCCCGCTCCTCGCACTCCGGTCGCGGGCGAGGGCCGTGCGTCAGCCCTCGCTCGCCTGCGGAGCCGGCTTGTCGCCGGGGGGAAACATCGGCGCGAAGCGGCGCCGCCGGCCTCTCAGGTCCCACCACAGCACGACGCTGCCGGCGGCGAGGAGAACGACGCCGCCGACGATGACGCTCCAGGCAGTCGACTCGGTGGCGGCGGTTTCGATCGTCTGGTTGTTGGCTCTGATCACCGTGATCTGGCTGCCCCACAGCTCCACCGTTGCCGGGGTGCCTGCCTGGAGTTTGAGGCTGGCCACGTCACCCACGCTGAGTGTCGCGTCGGGCACAGGCGCCGTGCTGCTGAAAAACGAGACACGCGAGCTGCCGGGGCCGGCGTTGGTGACCGTGATGACGTCGGCCTGCGCGATGAGGCGGCAGTCGGTGGAGGTGGCGCCGGCCTGGCACCGCGCAGCCGAGGAGTAGCGGAGGTTTGTGACCTCGAGAAAGATCCCGGCCGTGGTCACGAACATCGCCGCGAGGACCACGAGCCCGAGAAGAACGGTGGACATTCCCCGGGCGCGCCTCGCGCCCGCAACGCTTGTGCCGTATTGATCGGCAAACTCGGCCGGCGTGAGGCTGTGATCCTCCGGCACGGTCGGCCGCCTCCCGACCCGTTCAAAAACCGGTTCCAGCTTTTCGCTGTCGCCGCGCTCGGTCGCCGGCACGCGAAACAGCTCCCGCTCCTCGACGTCGACGAACACGAAAAAGCCGTCGCTGGCTCCGCCCGGGTAGCCGACGTCCACGACGTCGATGCGGGCGATCTCGGTCGCGGGGACCGCCGTCCGTCCGCCGAACACCCCAACCACGCCCGCGCCGGCGGGACCGACGAACACGGCGCTGCTCCTCCACATCGACCAGTCGAGCAGCGCTGCCAGGATGCCCAACCCGACGATCGCGAGCCCCAGAGCGAACGCGACACCCGTTGCCGCCAGGACAGCGCCGATCGCCACCAGGGCCGCCAGGCCGAGGAGGCGGCCCCGGCCCAGCGACCGCGCGTGGATCGTGAGCGTCGGTTCGATCAGAACGCGACCGTGGGAGCGGCCTTGTCAGCCTCCGACGCGGCAAAGAACGTGAACGGCTTGAGGCCCATGACGGAGCCAAGCACATTCGTGGGGAAGCGCTGCAGCGCGCTGTTGAAGTCGCGCACGTTGCCGTTGTAGAAGCGGCGCGAGTACTCCACCTTGTCCTCGGTGGTTGTCAGTTGTTCCTGCAAGGTCATGAACACCTCGGCCGCCTTCAGCTGCGGGTAGTTCTCGGCCACGGCGATAAGCCGGGAGAGTGAGCCGGTGAGCTTATCCTCCGCGCCGGCCATCGCGCTGGGATCGCCGGTCTGCAGCGCCGACACCGCCGCGGCGCGCGCGGTGGTCACGTCCTCGAACACCGCGCGCTCGTGGGCGGCATAGCCCTGCGTGGTCGCCACCAGGTTGGGGATGAGGTCGTGCCGGCGCTTGAGCTCGACGTCGATGTCGGACCAGGCCTCCTGGGTGCGGTTGCGCAGGCGCACCAGCCTGTTGAACAGGTACACGACGTAGAGCACGCCGAGCGCGACGAGGGCCAGAACGATGATCAGCGCAACCATGTGGTTCTCACCTCCTCAATCCTCGTCGAGCATGCTCTCGGGAACGGACACCACGCGGTAGGGCAGGTCGGTGATGTCGTGGAACCGCAGTGGCTTCTTCAGCCGTTTGGCGATGCCGATCTGCACCTTGACCCCGAGTGAGAGATTGCCGAAGACCCACATCTGGTCGGAGCGCATGATCAGGTTGTTGCAGGCGACGCGCACCGTCTCCTTGGGCACCGTGTGCAGCAGGTAGTAGTCGAAGAGCATGAAGGGCACGATGGGCACGTGCCCCTCGTCGAGCACGAACTTGGTGATGTGCTGGCGCCAGAAGAAATATCGATTGCTCAGCGCGCAGTAGATGAGCTGTTTGGGACGGCGCAGCGTCAGCTCAGCCTGCTCCGCTGGGCTGGCCTTGGGCGTGGGGGTGAAGATGCGCTCCAGGATGACGTCGGCGCTCTTCACCACCGCCGTCATCTGCTCGCCCGAGGTCCGCTCGTCGATCTCAGCCACGTCGCGTTTCTGCCACTTCGATGCACAACCGGCGGGAGTGTGTCGCGCGCGGTCTCAGGGATGATACTCGACGGATTCTGCCCATTTCACAAGTTCCTCGAGCCGTCGCAGCGCAGCATCGAGCAGCGCCGACCGCGCCTCGTCGTTGAGCCAACGGCTCTGGCCCGAGGGATGGGGCAGCGGCAGCAACGCCGGCGCGTCGCGCGGCGTGCCGTGGACCACGTCACCGGCGCGCGTGAACGCCTCCCCCACGACCTCGTCGAGTCGCCTGCGCGGCAGAAAGCGCTCGAGCGCGAGCGACCCGATGACGAGGATCAGTCGCGGCTGCAGCAGCTCGAGCACGGCGTCGAGCCAGGGCGCGCAGAGTGCAACCTCACGGCCCGTCGGCCGCCGGTCCCCGCCGCGGCCGGGGCGGCGTCCCGGGAAGCATGTGGTCATCGCGGTCATGTAGACGCGGGCTCGCACGTCCTCGTCGCCGCCGAAGCCGGCGCGCGTCAGCCACCGCATCAGTTGCCGCCCGGCACGCCCGGCAAAGGGGCGCCGGATGTCCACCTCCACCGGCCCGGGCGCCTGTCCGACGAGCAGGATGCGCTGTCCCGCGTGACCGCTGAACACCGGATGCGCCGACTGCAGGTACCCCGACGTCACGCATCGCGTGCACGCGCGATGCGCGCGTTGCAGCTCCTCGATCGTCGCGAACGTGCATGTCGCAGCCTTCACCCGGCGATGCTACCCGGCCTCCGAGGCCGCATACCCGGCGGCGTATCATTGGCTGAGCCGTCCGTCTGCATGTTTCGGGGCGTGTTGATGTCCGAGGAACCTCGACCTTCCACCCAGCCTCATGGCCAGCGACGCAGTGATGGGGCGCCGGCCTGGTGGGCTTTCCTCGACCGCGGCGACCTGCCCCCGGACGGTCCGCAGCCGTCGCCGCCGGTTCCGGCGGCACCGGTCCTGGCGAGGAGCCCGTCTCCAGCTCGGGCCAAGTATCGCCTCGCATCGCTGCGTCGCAAGCGCAACCTGCTCGTCAACACCGCAGCGCTGCTGGTCGCCTTGCTGGTGGTCATGCTCGGCATCGGTGTCGACTCGGCTCGCGGGGCTGTGGTCGCCGCGCTGATCTTCGGCGTGCCGATGCTCCTGGTCGCCGTGGTCGCAAGCATCGCGGCTCGCCGAGCTCACTGACCGCAGCTCGCCAGGTGGGCCGGCGACGGCGTCGCCCGCACCTCGACCCCAGCGGGGTCAGCCGCACGCTGATCGCCGGCACGGTGGAGACGGGCCGCACGATGACCGAGACCCCGCAGGCACGGTTCGACGCGGCCCTCGCCGCGGGCGCGACCGACGGGGGACGGCCGGAAGACCTCGAGAGCCTGAGGGCGCTCGGCGAGGCCGAGGTCACCCGCGCCGCTGAGGTGATGTACGGCAGCAACGCGGTCTTTCTGCTCGAGCTGGACGCGCCCGATCCCGAGGCCGACGGCGAGCACCTCCGCGCCGTCTACAAGCCCGCGCGCGGCGAGCGGCCGCTGTGGGACTTTCCCAGGCAGACCCTGCACCTCCGCGAGGTGGCTACCTATCTCGTGGACGCGGCCCTCGGCTTCGGTCACGTGCCCCCCACGACGCTGCGCAACGGCCCGCTCGGGCCCGGGTCGGTGCAGCAGTTCGTCCATCCTGCTCCTCGTGAGGAGGGCTCCACCGACGTGGCCACACTCGAGCACCAGCTGCGCGAGGTCGCGGCGCTCGACGCGCTGGTGAACAACGCCGACCGCAAGCGCGCCCACCTGCTGGTCACGCCCGGCCCCTGGGTTCGGGCAATCGACAACGCGCTGACGTTCCTGCCCTACCCCCGCCAGCGGACCGCGCTCATCGCCCTCGGCGGCAGCGACGTGCCCGAGGACACGGCGGAGCGACTGCGCTCGCTGGTCAAGGATCCGCGGCGGCGGTCCGGGCTGCGCCGCCGTCTCAGCCGCCTGCTCTCGTCCGCCGAGGTGGCCGCGTTCATGCACCGTCTCCGCGAGCTGGCCGACGACCCGGTGTTCCCCGAGCTCGATGACTGGGACGGGCGTCCCTTCGAGTGGTGGTAGCGCACCTTCACACGATCGGCCACGGCGCGCTGGACGCCGGCGTCTTTCTGGAGCGCAGCCGCCGTGCCGGGGTGGAGGCGATCATCGACGTGCGCAGCGTGCCGGCGAGCCGGCGCCATCCGCACTTTGCCCGCGACGCGATGGAGCGGTGGCTCCATGAGGCGCGCATCGGCTATCGCTGGGAGCAAGAGCTCGGCGGCTTCCGCCGCCCGCTCCCGGACTCGATCAATCTGGGGCTGCGTCACGCGTCGTTCCGTGGCTACGCCGACTACATGGCCACCCCGGCCTTCGCCACCGCGCTGGCACGCGTGCTCGTCGAGGCCGCGACCGCGCGCGTCGCCGTAATGTGCTCCGAGACGCTGTGGTGGCGCTGTCACCGCCGCCTGATCGCGGACGCGGCCGTGCTGCTCCATGACGTCGAGGTGCTGCACGTCGACGGTCGCGGCCGCTCCGAGCCGCACCGCGTGACCCCGGGAGCGGCCGTTGAAGACGGCGTCGTCATCTATCGCTGAACCTGCAACGCGCCTGCACCGGCGCGGTCGGCGGCGGCAAGGCTGACCGCGGGCAGGTGCTCGCCCGCGGGCATTCGCCGCCACCATTCGCCGGAAGCGCGGCGCTCCTCCGCCGTCGTGAAGCGATACCGGAACAGGCGCGCCCGCACGAAGGTTGGTGGGCTCTCGGGGAACGGGTTGGTGCGCAACAGGGCGAGCGTGGCCCGGTCGTTCTCCAGCAGCCGCACCAGGAAGACGGCGAACCATCCGCGGCCGTAGGTGGGTGAGAGCGCGACGAACCACATCAGCCAGTCGAGCCGCAGGTGGTACGGCGCTATCTGCGGCGGGCGACGGCGGGTGCTGCCAGGTTTGCCTTTGAACTCGTACTCGCTCCAGCTGGTGGCCGGGGTGACCTCGGCGTCGGCGGTACCTTCGACGATCACCTCGTTGCGGACCTTGGTGACGCTGCCGAACGCGCCGTACGTGTTCACCAGATGCAGCGTGTTGAAGCTCGCGTTCATGTGCTGGCGCCGTGACAGCATGTTGCGCACCGGCCACCAGCTGAGCGCGGCGACCAGCGCGGTCACGAGCAGGGCCACCACGACGAACCCGAGCGCGGGGGCGTGCTGCGCCGGCGCTGCGAGCGGAATCACGTGATGCAGCACCGAGGTGTCGAAGACTGACAGGCAGAGCGCGATGGTGACGGCGTTGAGCCACGAGAAGTTGCCGCTGAGCACCAGCCAGATCTGGGTGGCCAGCATGATCGCGGCGCCGATGTCGGCCACGGGCTGCGGCGCGAAGAGGAGGAACGGCGCCACGAGCTGCGCGAAGTGGTTGCCCAGCACCTCGACCTGATGGAGCCGGTGCGGCAGGTGATGGAAGTACCAGCTCAGGGGATTGGGCATCGGCTGCGTCTCGTGGTGGTAGTCGAGGCACGAGAGCGTCCGCCAGCAGCGATCGCCGCGCAGCTTGATGAGGCCGGCGCCGAACTCGAGCCGGAAGAGCAGCCATCGCAGCAGCCACATGATCGTCACCGGCGGCGCCGTGTCCCACGACCCCAGGAAGATCGCGAGGAAGCCCGTCTCCAGCAGCAGCGACTCCCAGCCAAACCCGTAGAACGTCTGGCCGACGTTGACGATCGACAGGTACAGCGCCCAGAGCCCGAACCACACCAGCATCGACACGGGAAGCGGCGCGCGCTCGGCAAGCGAGGAAAGCGCGATCACGGCCAGGGCGATGCCCGACCACGAGACGGCAACGAGCATGCGATCCGAGTAGCGGATGTGGAAGACGCTTGGGGTGTCCCGGAATCGCGTCGCTCGCAGGAACGCCGGCGCCGGCAGCAGGCCGCGCTCGCCGAGCAGCGGCCGGAACTGGTTGAGCGCGACGATGAACGCAACCAGGTAGATCAGCGCGAGCGCACGTTCGAAGACGAAGCGGCTCAACCAGTACTCGGGGGCCGAAAACCAGTCCATCGCTGACCGCGGGGTCCTCCCGCGGCTACGGTACCTCGCCGTACTGCGATGGCGAGCGGGTCCGGCGGCCGATCAGGGCAGCTGGCGCAGGTCGAGCACGCTGCCGTTGTCGTACTGCTCGTCGAGCAGCCGCCAGATGCGTCTGGCCACGTCGCCGGGGTCGCTGAGCTTGGAGTCACGGTGCAGGTCGACGAACTTCTGCCGCAAGGGGAACTCGGCCTCGCTGCTGGCCCGCAGCTGCGACTGCATCTCGGTGTTCACCGTCCCCGGCGCCACCGCGAGCACCTGCACGCCCTCCGACCCCTGCTCGGCCCCGACGTTGCGCACCCACTGGTCCATGCCGGCCTTGGCCGCGCCGTATGAGGACCATCCCGGGTACACGCTCTTGGCCGCGCCCGAGGTGAGCATCAGCAGGTGCCGCTTGACGGGCAGGTCGCGCACCGCGTCGATGAACAAGTGGCCCAGCACCTGCGGCGACGCGCTGTTGAGCAGCACGTTCTCGGTATAGCGGCGGCTGTCCACGCCGCCGGCGAACCCGATCGGGTCGACGGTGCCGGCCGCGTGGATGAACACGCAGCGGCCGCCGCTGAACCCTGCCGCCGCCTCGCGAAAACTGTCGGCCACGAGCGGCCACGATTGGGGATCGGCCAGGTCGGCTGCGAGGTGTTCGACGCCGGTGCCGTTCGGCCGGCGCGATATGCCGATCATGCGGGCCTCGGCCCAGGGCGCCGTCTCCACCAGGGCGCGTCCGATGCCGCCGGAGGCTCCCGCGATCCAGACGAGTGCAGGCCCCCCGCTCGCCGTCTTATTCGTTGCCATGGGTTCGAGGGTATCGAAGTGGTCCTTGAATCGCGCCCAGACGCTGCAGCAGCGACCGATTGCTCGGTTCCCTCCATTGCGGGTCGGCGATCCCGTATCCCTCCACCGCGCCGGGGTCGCGACCACCACCGGGCGAGTTCGTGCCGTTCAGCGGCCAGCACGCCCAGCTCAGGCCGAGCTCGGCGATGTAGTCGACGAGGTGGCCCAGCCAGCGCGTCTGTGGGTCGGGGGAGCTGTCGTCGGTGTAGTCGCGCAGCGCCCGGCCGTCGCTCGGCCAGAGCCCGCTCGGCGTGCCGAACTCGCCGACGTACACGGGCGCGATGCCCTCACGCGCGATGAAGCCCCAGACCTGCTCCCACACGTCTCGGCAGGCCGCCGGGGTGTCGGCGGTGCTCCCGGGCCGGCACCAGGGCATCCCCGGGTCCATGTCGGGCCCGTAGTCGTGCACGGAATAGACGAGCCGGCCGGGAACGTCGAGCGTGACGGGACGGCCGGCGGGGCGGCGCCCACCGGGACGACGCACGCCGGCGAGGTTGCCCCCGGGCCAGTAGAGGCGCGTGGCCCCGTCGAACACGGGTCCCGCGGGGTCACGCCGCACGCCCTCGACGATCACGAGCAGGTCGGGGTTGCACGCCAGCACTGCGTTGCCGGCGTCCTCGGCGGCCCGCGCCCAGTCGCGCCGTCGGAGGCGAAGTGGTCCATCGGGCTCACCCCACACCGCACCGCCGTTGCGCGGCCATTCCTCCGGGTTCGTCGCCGGCGAGCCCGGCTCGTTGCGCAGGTCCAGCCCGACGACGGTGTCGTTGCCGGCGTAGCGGCGCGCGAGCAGCGTGAGCGACCGCTTCCAGGCGCGTGGAGACACCTCCGCCGAGTACCAGAGGCCGTTGCCCTGCGCGCTCCAGCCGGGCGTGGAGCGATGACTGTCGAGCACCACCTTGAGGCCGTGGCGGCCCGCGGAATCGATCACCGCGTCCATCACGTCGAGCGCTCGGCGGCCCTGGAGCGCGGGCATCGCGCGCAGCCCGCGCGTCACCACGGGATTGCGCAGCACCATGGCGTCACTGAACGGCAGCCGGACGTGGTTGAACCCGAGATCTATGACCAGCTCGCAGATGTCATCAATCGAGCGCAGGTCGAGTCCGCCGGGGGCGGTCCAGTCCGCTTCGCAGCCATACCAGCTGACACCGGCGAGGCGCACCGGCGCCCCACCTGCCGCGACAATGCGCGCACCATCGGCGTGCAGATGGCCCGGGGGCAGCAGCGATGCGTGCGCAGTCAGCTCGCGATCCTCTGCCTCATCATGGACCGCTTCACAGAGGAGGCACGCGATGCGACTGACCTTGCAGACGTTTCTCACGCTCGACGGCGTGATGCAGGCTCCGGGCGGACCCGAGGAGGACACCGAGGGCGGCTTCCAGCTCGGAGGGTGGCAGTTCGCCTACGGCGACGAGGACATCGGTGCCGCTGTGGTGCGGTGGTTCGAGCACGCCGACGCGTTTCTGCTCGGCCGCCGCACGTATCAGATCTTCGCCGGCTACTGGCCGAGGATCACCGACCCGGGCAACCCGATCGCGCGCACCCTGAACGCGAAGCCGAAATACGTGGCGTCGACGACGCTGTCCGCGCTCGACTGGCCGGGTTCGGAGCTGCTCGGCGGCGACGTGGCCGGCGCAGTGCAGCGCCTCAAGGCTCAGCCGGGCGACGAGCTGCAGGTGCACGGCAGTGGTGGACTGGCGCAGACGCTGATCGACAATGACCTCATCGACGAGTACCGCCTGTACCACTATCCGATTCACGTCGGAGCTGGCAAGAAGCTGTTCCGGGATACCACCAGAGCGGCTGCGCTGCGCCCCACCGGCACGATGACGACGCGCAGCGGAGTTGTGATCTCCACCTATGTACCCGACGGAGCCGTGCGCCGCGGCTCGTACGCTGACTGAGCGATGCCCGCCGCGCTGATCTACAGCGCCATCGCGTCCCTCGACGGCTACGTCGCGGATGAGAGCGGTGACTTCGGCTGGGCTGCACCCAGCGAGGAGCTGCACCGGTTCGTCAACGAGCAGGAGCGGCCGAACGGCACATACCTGTACGGCCGCCGCATGTACGAGACCATGCGCGTCTGGGACGGCGCCGAGATGGCTGCCGGCGAGACCGACGTGTACGCCGACTACGCGCGGATCTGGCAGGCCGCCGAGAAGGTCGTCTACTCCGCGACGCTGGACACCGTCACGACGGGACGCACGCATCTCGAGCGGTCCTTCGACGCGGACGCCGTCCGGCGGATGAAGTCGTCAGCGGACCGCGACCTCAGCATCGGCGGCCCGACGCTGGCGGCCGCCGCGTTTCGCGCCCGGTTGATCGACGTGTGTCACCTGTTCGTCGTGCCCGTCATCGTCGGAGGCGGCCTGCGAGCGCTGCCAGATGATGTCCGTGTGCACCTCGAGCTCCTCGACGAACGACGCTTCAGCGGCGGCGTTGTCCACCTCGGCTACCGCGTGGTCACCGATCCGGACTGACGCCATCCCGGCTCGCGGGCAGCGTGAGCGTGAACGTGCTGCCGGTCCCCGGCGACGACGAGACCGCGAGATCGCCCCCATTGACCACCGCCAGCTTTCGTGAGATGTAGAGCCCGAGCCCGGTGCCCGTGATGTGCGCGTTCTCCGCCGTGACCACCCGGCTGAAGCTCTTGAAGAGCCGGCCCACATCCTCGGGTGCGATCCCGATGCCGGCGTCGGAGACGAGCACCGCGACGGTGCCATTGCGCGTCTCCAACCGTGTCTTGATCTCACAGCCGTCTGGCGAGTAGCGCACGGCGTTGTCGAGCAGGTTCGTCAAGATCGTGTTCACCTGGTCGGGATCGGCGAACACGGTGGCCGCGGCATCGGCGTTCTCCACCACGAACCGGTGCTTCGACGACACCACGGTGGCGGCGGAGTCGACGGCGCCGCGGAGCAGCTCGGCGAGATCGACCGGGCGGCGTTCGGTGACCGGATGATCGGTCTCGAGGCGCGCGGTCTCGAGCATCTGCGCCACCAGTCGCCCCATCTGCTCTGCCTTGTCATCGAGCACCGACATCGCCGGCTGGATCGACGCCGGCGTCTCACCGAAGGTGCCGTCCGCGAGCATCTCCAGGTACCCGCGGATGATGCCCACCGGGCCGCGCAGCTCGTGTGACGCCAGCTGCAGGAAGTCGGACTTCATGCGTTCCAGCCGGCTGATGCGATCCACCGCGGCGCGAAGGTTGGTGGCCTCGCGCTCCGTGGCTTCGGCAGCCGATCGCTGCGCTGCGAGCATCTCGTCGGTTCGCTCCCGAACCCGGTCCTCGAGGTCACGCGCCGATGCCTGGAGCGCGTCCCACGCCTCGGAGCGCTCGTCGGCCAGCGCGACGAGCAGCATCACGGTCAGCGCCAGCGATGCATTGAAGAGCTGCAGCGTAGCCAGCCGCGTCGTCAGCGGGAGATTGGTGACGGGGCCCAGCCCGTTGTAGACAGCAACGACTGAAACTGTCGAGATCAGGAAGACGGTGACCGCTGCGACCGGCTGGCGGAACCGCAACGCGCCCCACAGGGCGAGCGGAATGACCAGATACCAGAGCGGGTCGTTGGCCGCGACAAAGGCGAACGCCGCGGCCGGCATCAGGATGAGAAAGGCGACCGCCTCCACGGCCTGCAGCGGCGGCATCCGCCAGCGATCCCGCGTGGTCACCAGCGTGAAGATCACCGGCGCGAGCACGATGACGCCCATCGCGTCGCCGATCCACCAGACGGTCCAGGCATTGCTGAACGAACCACTGAGCTGCCCCGTCAGCAGCAGCACGGTGGACCCGAGGCTGGCGCTCACCAGCATTCCGAACAGGCCGGCAGCGACGATGCCGGCGACGTCGACGACACGATCGAGCGTGGCCCGGAACCCGACGCTCCTTAGCAGGTAGGTCGCCAGCACCGGAGCCAGCGTGTTGCCCACCGCTATGCCGGCGGAGGTTTCGAGCGGCGCCGCGTTGGTGAGGTTGCCCAGCAGCGCCCCAAGGAACACTCCCGGCCACACCCGCGGGCCCAGCAGGAACAGCGCCGCCACCGCGATGCCGGTGGGCGGCCAGACGGCGGTCACGTTGCGGTTGGAGAAGGCGAGCCTGAGCCCGAGCCACGCGCCGCCCCAGTACACCAGGGCGACGAGGAGGATCTCGATGGCGAGCCGGACGAGGCTGCGCCGGTCCAGGTGAGGGCTGAGACGCGAGGTGAGGGCGCTCACGCCCGCAATGATGCGATCCGCCGGGGCGACGGGCAACTCAGGCGAAGACCAGCCTGCCGCTCAATGAACCCGCCGAGTTGAGGGACGCCCGGCGCCGGGTATTCTGGTTCGGATGTCTGAGCGGTTCCAGGCCGCCTACCTGCAGGGAACGACACCATGGGACATCGGTGCGCCGCAGAGCGTGTTCATCACGCTCTTCGAGGCGGGACGGATCACCGGGCGCGCGCTCGATGCCGGGTGCGGCACCGGTGAGAACGCGCTGTACCTCGCGTCGCGGGGCCTCGACGTCGTGGGTGTCGACGTGGCCGCGGCCGCGATCGAGCACGCCCGCGCCAAGGCGGCAGCTCGGGGCCTGAGCGCGGAGTTCGAGGTTGGCGACGTGCTCGACCTGGGCCGTTTCGCCGAGGGGTTCGACACCGCCATCGATTCGGGGTGCTTCCACACGTTCAACGACGAAGACCGTGCGCGCTACGTGCGCAGCCTGCACGGCGTGCTGCGATCGGCGGGTCATGCATTCGTGATGTGCTTCAGCGACCGCCAGCCGGGCACATGGGGTCCACGCCGCGTGACCCAGGCCGAGCTGCGCGCTGCGTTCACCGAGGGATGGCGCATCGACGACATCCAGGCGGCCACATTCGATCTCAACCCCGCAGTGGTCACGCGCGTGCACGCGGCGGATCGCGGACCGGATTCCGGGGAGATCGCGGCCTGGCTGACGTCGCTCACGCGGCTGTAGCGATGGACACAGCCGCCGTCGCTCCCGGCCCCTGGCGCCTCGATGGCGCAGTTGCCCTCGTCACGGGTGCGTCGTCTGGCCTCGGCGAGCGATGCGCGCGCGTCCTCCATGGAGCGGGCGCACGCGTCGTGGCCACCGCTCGGCGTGCAGAGCGGCTGACGGAGCTGGCGCACCAGTGCGGAGAGCGGATGGAAACGGTGATCGCTGACATCACGGATGCCGGCGACCGGCTCGCGCTCATCGAACGGATCCAGGCGCACGGCAGACTCGATGTGCTCGTCAACAATGCGGGCATATGCGATGACGGACCGATCGAGAACCAATCCCTCGATGACCTGCTCAGGGTCATCGACGTCAACCTGGTCAGCGTTCTCGACGTGTGCAGGCTCGCGGCGCCGCTGCTGTTCGCCGCTTCCGGCGCCAGCGTCATCAACATTGCGTCGATCTACGGGATCGTCTCCTCGCGCGGTCCGATGGCCGGGTACAACGCCACCAAGGGCGCGGTGATCAACCTCACGCGACAGCTGGCCGCACAGTGGGGCTCACGCCGGGTGCGGGTCAACGCGCTGGCGCCCGGGTATTTCCCCACCGAGATGACGGGCTTCCTCGCCGATCCAGGGTTCGCTCAGTCGATCCGCGCGCGCACGCTGCTCGAGCGCACGCCGGAGCTCGACGAGATCGACGGGCCACTCCTCTTCCTGGCCAGCGCGGCTTCGAGCTACATGACCGGGCAGGTCCTGGTCATCGACGGCGGCTGGACCGCCGTCTGAGGACCGGGCTTCGCCGCGTCGTGTCAGCGCCCAGAGGCCACGAGCGCTGCGGTGTTCGCATCCGTCCAGCCGGGTGGATGGAGGATCGCCAGCCACGCGGTGACCACCTCAGCGGGCGCGTAGTGATGGCCGTAGCCGGCCGGCACGTTGCCGCCCACGCGCAGGTCGTTCGTCAGCTGCGCGAACGTGATGAGGGGATACCAGCGCGTCGCGTCCACGACGCCGGGGCCGCGGGGCTCGCTCAGCCACTGCGGATCGCTCCAGAGCAGCTGCTGTGACCACCACACGATCGGATCCGACGCGTGCTGCAGAAACACGACACGCGGCGCGAGCAGCGTGCCGCCGGCACTGCGCAGGTCAGCGGCCGACGCGGCGAATCGCGCCGTGGCACCGTCGCCGTAGACCGGCAGCCGCTCCGGGCTCCCTGCGGCACGAGCTGCCGTGATCCGCTGCCACAGTGCCGTGTCACCCGGCGTGCCCACGAACAGCGCGCCGCTCGTACGGGCGGTGAGGTCGCTCAAGCCGTCGAAGGCGTCTGCGGCGCCGAGGGCGCCGAGGCTCATGCCGAACACGACCAGCCGCGGCCTGCGCGTTTCGGGCAACTTCGACCAGTACTTGTAGACCGTATCGAACAGGATGCGGCTGCTGGCTCGCGCCCGCGACTCGTCGAACAGGAACGAGACCCAGCTCGGCAGATGCGAGTACTGCATCGCGGCAACTGCCGTATCGCCACCGTACATGTACTCCAGCGGCTCGACCAGCGACTCGTCGAGGCCGCCCTCGCCGGGCGGAGTGCCCATGGCCAGGAGCGCGCGGCCAAAGGCGCCCGTTCGCTCGAGCTCCTCCAGCACCAGGTTCGCTTCGGCGGCGAACGAGCCGGCGGACAGCGTCCCCGCGTACACACGGATCGGCTCCATCGCAGACCGCCCCGTCAGGCGCTGGATGTCAGCGGCCGTCGGTCCGCTCGCGACGAAGGTGCGGCCCCTGATGCCGAGGCTCCTCCACGACACGAGCGAGGCGTGACTCCCAGAGCGCAGCGCTGATGCCGGCTCGTAGATCCCGCGATCGGTGCCGCCGTCCAGGGACGCATAGCCGACGTCGGCGAGCGAAACGGCCGCGCGCGACAGCACACCGGTCAGCACGAGGACCGCGATCACGCCCACGATCCCCGCGCTCGCAAGCCGCGAGACCGCGATGGACACGCGCAGGCGGCGCACGATGCGACGCCACGACTCGCGGAGCAACCGGGCCAGCCCGACCAAGGCCAGAAACACCACCGCCGCAATAGCGACGACTCCGACGTCCACGTACCCGCCAGTGCCCGGCATCGCCACGGCGCGCAGGACATCTGCCTGCCACGTGCCCCCCAGCCACAGTGCGAGCGGCACCACCGGCGCCGCGATGCCGGCGATCCCGAACCAGAGTCGCAGGCGCGCCCGAGCCGGCAACGCAGGCACGCCGAGCCGCCATGCGCTCCAGCCTGCGACGGCACCGATGGCGTACGCGATCGCGCTGCACACCCCCGAGATGGCGCCCTGCTCCAGCCATGATCGCGGCAGCAGGGACGGTGTCAGTGAGGCAACGAAGGCGAGCAGCCCGGCCGCAACGCCGAGCTGGCTGAGCCCGCGAGGCCGGACTGGCTCAGACGCTGCGCGCTTCCCCGTCCGGGTCTCGAGCGCGGCCGTCGGTTGCTCCGTCGCGCTGTCCCAGCAGGTGGCGCCATTCATCGAGGTTGAGCTCGCTCTGTGTCATGCGCTCCTCCAGCACCTCGATCATGCCGGGTGTCGAGGCCACAAGCCTGAGGAACTCGTCGCGACCCATGGTGAGGAACACGCTCGGTGTCACCGTCCGCACCGTTGCCGTTCGCGGCCGGTCCTGGAGCAGCGCCATCTCGCCGAAATAGTCGCCGTCACCGAGCGTATCGAGCACGTGCTCGGTCCCGTCCGGCGCGGTGACGACCACCTGTACGCGCCCGCGGGCGATGAGATAGAAGCGATCCCCGGGCGCGCCAACCTCCAACACGACCTGGTCGGCGTCGTAGTACTCGGAGGCGAGGCCGCCCGCGATGCGCGAAAGCGTGGCGTCGTCGAGGTCGCTCAACAGCGCGATGTGCCGCAGGCGTTGCGCATCGACCGTCGCCTGACGTCCGTTGCCGCTCACCTCGAACCCCTTCTGCTTCTCCCACAGGCTGCGGTACGTGCCCTTCGCCGCCAGCAGCTCGTCGTGCGTCCCGCGCTCGACGAGGACCCCGCGATCGAAGACGAGGATCTGATGCGACCGCTGGGCGGTGGCGAGGCGATGCGTGACGGAGATGAGCGTTCGGCCCTCACCGACGCGCGCAATGGTGTCGTTGAGCGAAGCCTCGGTCGCCGGATCCAGCGCCGTCGTGACCTCGTCGAGCAACAGCAGCCGCGGATCGCGGACCAGCGCTCTGGCCACTGCGAGGCGCTGCCGCTGACCGCCCGACAGCCGCGCTCCGGACTCGCCGACCACGGTGTCGTAACCGGCGGGAAGGCTCATCACCCAGTCGTGAAGCTGGGCATGCTTCGCGGCCTTCTGCGTCTCCTCATCGCTCGCCTCGGGGCAGCCGATGCGGATGTTCTCTCTGATCGTGTCGTTGAAGAGGAAGTTCCCCTGCAGCACCACGCTCATCTGCGAGCGGAACGACTGCTGCGTGACGGTGCGGAGGTCCTTGCCGTCGATCCGAACCACACCCCGCTGCGGGTCGTAGAAACGCATGAGCAGGCTGAGCACGGTGCTCTTCCCTGATCCGTTCGTCCCGACGATGCTCACGGTGGTGTCGGGGGGAACCTCGAACGAGACGTCGTGGAGCACCGGCTGGTCCGGCGTGTAGCCGAAGCTGACACGGTCGAATGCGATCTCCCCACGCACCGATTGCAGCTGCGTTCCATCGTCCGGGTCGCGAACAACCACGGGGGCCGACATCAGCTGGTCGACGCCGGCGGCGCCACGCGCCGCCTCCGACAGCAGCGGCAGATCGTCCTTGGCGAAGTCGTACACGTTTTTCGCAAGGACGCCGAGCACGGTGATGTACGCCACCAGCGATCCGATGCTGATCAGGCCGCGGCTCGCGAACTCGGCGCCGACGACGATGACGATGACCTGCACCAGCAGCGCACCGAGGCTTGCACTCTTGCCGATCAGCGCGGACAGCCCGCGGGCGCGCACCGAGCGCCGATGATGCACTCCGAGGATGCCGGCGAATCGCAGCTCGAGCAGCTTCTCGAGATGGAAGGTGCGCACGACCTCGTGGGCGCGCATCGAGTCCTCCACCGCTGCCACGATGTCGGTCTCCGATCCGCTCAGCGCGTCATTGGCCTGATACGACCGTGGCAGGAAGCGGTCGACCAGCCCGATGACAACGGGCAAGAGCGCGAACGTGATCAGCGCCAGCTGCCAGTCGAGCACGAAGAGCAGCGGCACGGTGATGGCGGCACTAATAATGAGCACCGCGGTGTCGAGGAACGCCTTGACGTATCCCTTCTCGACGTTGTCCATGTCCTCGGTGAAGCGGTTGATCACCTCGGACTGCGACGTGGTCAGGAAGTACGCCGGCGACAACCTGATCAGGTGGCTGTAGAGATCGCGCCGGATGCCGTTGACGATGCTCGCCCCGGCTCTCGCCGCCGCGCGCTCACCGAGCGCGGTGGCCGTCGCGGCCAGGACGAAGCCGGCGCTCAGCAGGACGAGCAGCGGGACCAGGGCAGAGGCGGGCTTCGCGGTGGTGACGTCGGTCGTGATGACACCGAGGCTGTATGCGAAGCCCGTGAAGAAGAGCTGTTGCACAACGACCGCACCGAGGGCTCCCGCCGCAAGCGCCGGATAGCCGCGCCACGCGCGCGCTGCATCGCGGATCACCACCAGCGATGAGCGTTGGCTCGGAACGCTCATCTGCGCTCGCGGCGCAGAAACACGACGGCCCGCTCCTCCCGAGGTCGACCCAGCCGGCTGGACGCCGTGAGGCAGCCAGCGCAACGGCGCAATCGTACACGACCCGAAGACGTGTGTTCAGGTGCGCCGGCGGGTGCGCTCGGCCATGACCGTCATGACCTCGAGCGCGAACGTCGGCGTCTCCTGCACAAGGAACAGGAACCGATGCCGGTCGATCGCTGCGACCACCGTGTCCGCGGCGGCCACCGCCGTGGCGCTGCGCGGTGATTCATCGACAAGCGCCATCTCACCGAAGACGTCGCCTGGCCCCAACCGGCCGACCACGCCGGCGTCACCGCGAATCTCGACCGCTCCTTCGATGATGCCGAACATCTCGGAGCCCTCGTCCCCGGCGTTGAAAATCGTGGTCCCGGCCGGAAACGTGTGCGTCGCCTTAGCGTTGCGGAAGAGCCCGGGAACCTTGTTCTTCTGCTCCATCTGCTGCCCCTTGTGGACCATGGCCGCTGAGCTGCGTGATGGACTGTACCCGAGGAACGCGCCTCAGACCCGCTCGCGTTCGCCGCCGTAGAGAACGGAGCTCCACGCGGCCGGCGGCGGGCCGCCATCGCCTCCGGGTTCGTTCTCGATCCAGGCCTGGCGTGGCAGCCGCTGCCAGCCAGCGGTGTCGCCGCCGGCCCGCCATTCCCACTGCTGGTGGCAGCGGCCGCACTCCCAGATGGCGCCCCGGTGGAGCCGCCTCCAGGGGAGGGGAAGGGGCCAGGCGCAGGCGCACCCATCAGTCCCTTCTGGAGCTCTCAGCCGGAGAAAGCGGCCCTGTGGCCTGCGTCGCAGCAAACTCGTGTCCTCTGGAACGATGGATTGGGCCGGCGGCGAGTGACACAGGTTGGATGAGCACCCTTCCTCGGACCGCCAAGCCCCGAACCGAATTCTACGCACCGCTGCCCGCCGGTCACCCCGGCCGGGCAACCTCGCGCCCCGGGCAGGATGATCTGTGAAGGGAGGCGGCGCGCCGCCCCTTGTCAGGTCCTACGAACGGGGAGACGCGGATGTCGTGCGTCGTGTACGTTGGACGTCCCGGGACGCAACCCTCAGCCGAACACGTAACTCGCGAGCGGCGGCTCCGCCCACACCTCAGGCGACTGCAGGAGCGCCGCACCGATCGAGGCGTCGTACTCCGCGTAATCGGCGACGAACGTGGCGGGGTTCACCCCCGGCTGGAACGGCCGCAGGCATACCGATCGTGGAATGCGTACCGAGTCTGCAAGACCGCCGTGCGAGAAGGCGTCGATCGCCAATGCGTAGGCGACGGGGTCGTATGAGCCCATGGCGAGGTGGTCGGACAGATCTGCCGGGCAGATGTCCTGGACGGCGATGTCGGCGATGGCGCCGTCACCGGTGTGCAACGACGAACTGCCGTCCGCATCGAGATTTGGCGTCACCACCTCGTCGGCCCTGCTGTACACCACGGTGTAGCTGATGCCCGCGAACGTCTCCGCATCGCTGTTCAGGGCGTCGAGGAAGTGGGAGCCCGTCGCCTGCTGCCAGTAGGCCGGGGGACAGAGCACGTGGCAGACGGCCCAGGCGTCAAGCGTGCCGTGGTTCGATGGATCCAGCGCCACAAACGCGTTCACCATCGGGCGCGTGTCCGGCCAGAAGCGCAGGGCCCAGCGTGGCAGCATCCCGCCCTGGCTGAACCCGAGGATGTCGATCGGCCTGCCGGACAGCTCGTGGACGGTGCGGATCGCGAAGACGAGGTACTGGCCGGCGACCTGGATGTCCCCCATGTTCTTGTACGGCAGCGCGATCGTGCAGTACGGCCAGCCAAGCGCTGTGAACGCGCGTTCGTAGTTCCACGCGTAGTTTGACTGCGGATCGAGGTTCGTACCGGGAACCAGGAGGATGGGATCGCGCGCCGCGCCTGCGACGCCCCCCGTGCATTGCAGCGCGGCGGCGAGCATCGCATCCGGAACGTCCAGGGCTGGACCCGGGCGATCGAGAGGTGCGTACACCGAGCTGGACGCGGCGGCCAGACTGGATGCGGCGAGCAGCGCGCACGCGACGGCGACGAGCACGCCGATCGAGGAACGCCGCGATGTCATGTCAACAAAGTTTGCGGATGCGTCCCTCCGGCCGCTCCGCCGCCGTCCTCGAGCGCAGAGACCCGCTCCAGCTCGCCGGCGAGCGCCTGCCACGCCGACGCCTCGTCCCCTTCGTTCTCTCCCCAGGTCTGTGCCGCGTCGAGCAGTCGCCGGCGCCGCTCTGGCTGCGCCAGCGTGGCCGGCCAGCTACCCTCGGCATCGACCACCTCGATCTCGGAGAGCAGGTGCCGGACCGCCTCGACCGCTGCCGACGGCGTGCGGTCCACCGCGACCAGCGGGCGCACCTTCTCGGCGAGTCGCAATAGCGGCGCGCGCCGCACCTCGGCGCGGACCAGCTCCAAGACTGTTTCCAGCGCGCCGGCGGCCTGCGTGGACAGCGTGTCGCCCAGGGACATCTCAGTGGGCTCGACCTCGATGGCTAGCGTGTGCGCCGGCAGCACGCCGAGACCCTCGCCGACCTGGAGCAGGAGATCCAGCGTCACGTCGCCGGTCACCGCGCTCGCCACCGCGTCCTGGACCGTTTCCAACGGGGCGCCGAGCGTGCGGATCCGGCGGCGCTCCACGGTGCCCGGCTCTCGCTGGCGCTCAACAGCGCCGACGAGCACCACGGAGTAGGGCCGCAGCTCTGCCAGATGCTGCGCCACCAGGACGGCGTTGTACTGCACCTCCTCGAGGACGGCGTGCGGGCCCAGGTCCTCGGCGGCAAGGCGCTCGATGGCGATCCTGCCGAGATCGAGGTCACCCATGAAGGACCGGCCCACGCCGCCGATGAAGACGGTGGTGGACTCCTCGCCGGGATCGGTCACCTCAGCGCGGGATCACGACGCGCGCCGGTCACGAGGGTGCTCGCGGCATGGCATGCAGCGGAAGGATAGCGTCCGCGACCCGCCGCCGTTTTGTCCACCGCAGCCAGCATCCTCTATATGTTTTAGAGGTTCTTGGCTATAACGCATCGGGGGGGTGCCGATCAGCCTGAGATCGCTGCAGCGACGGGCCGACAGTCGTCTGGTGGGAAGTTCACTCCCGTGCTGGCCGAGGACCTCGACAAGCTCAACATCGGGAGAAGGCTTTGCCTCCTCACTCGCCACTTGGCCGTCACCCCTCTGACCGCGCCGCTCCCCTGGCTCGGCACCACTCTAGTGCTACACATTGGTGTGAGCAACGATCGGAGGTCCCGATCAGAGGACCGAGCCGGTGCTGGACCGCGTGGCCAAGAAGTACGGTTCGGATCCGATGAGCATCTTGAAGCCTGCCGCCGCCGGCGCGAACTCGGGCGTCGAGCTCGCCGAGGTGGTTGCGGCGGTAGCACTCGCGACCGACCTGGGTCTTGGCCAACCGCTCGAGCATCTGCTGCGCACATGCCTGATCGCCACGCGTTTCGCCGATCGCCTCGGTGCGTCGCAGGAAGATCGCGATGCGACTTACTGGGTGGCGCTGTTCATGATCGCAGGCTGCACGGCAATCTCGTTCGAGATGTCGCAGATGTTCGGCGATGACATCGATTTCCGCCGCGGCCTTTACTCGGTGCCGGCGTCGACGCTGCACCAGATCCGCTACATGTTCCGCCGCGCTGGGAGCAATCGCAGTCCGCTTGGTCGCGCTGGCGTGTCGATACGGCTGATGGCGTCGAGGATGACCTCGTTGGAGCAGGCGCTGCTCGCGCATTGTGCGGTGAGCGTGCGGCTCGCAGAGCGCCTCGGCCTCGGCGGCGCGGTGGTGGCTTCGCTGCGCCAGACCTTCACTCGATGGGACGGCAGGGGGATCCCGCGCGGCGTCGGCGGCGGCCAGCTGCTGCTGCCCATCCGCATCGTTCACATCGCCAACATTGTCGAAGAGCGCGACCGTACCCGCGGCGTGGAGGCGAGCATTGCGCGTGCCCAGGAGTTCAGCGGAACGTCGTTCGACCCGGCGCTCGTGTCTGCGTGGAGCGCCAGTGCGGACGAGGTGCTCGATGGCGTGGACGCCGAATCCGCGTGGGAGCGCGTGGTCTCCAGTCAGCCAGGCGGGCGTGAGCCGCTCACGGAGGCGGAACTCGACGATGCCCTCGCCCTACTGGGGGATTATGCTGACCTCAAGTCGCCCTGGTTCACGGGCCATTCGCGCGGTGTTGCGTCGCTCGCCGCCGCTGCGGCACGCGCCGCTGGTGCACCGGAGAGGGACGTAAAGACGCTGCGTCGTGCGGCGTTGGTGCACGACATCGGCCGCAACGGGGTGCCCAACACGGTTTGGGACAAACCTGGTCGATTCACCGAGGCCGAGATGGAGCGCGCGCGGCTGCACGCGTACTACACGGAGCGCGTTCTGCATCGCGCCAGCCGCCTCTCACTCCTCGCCGGCGTCGCCGCGGCAGCGCACGAACGAAGCGGCGGCGGCGGCTACCCGCGACGCATCACCGGGGCAGCCATCCCGTTTACGGCACGCATCCTGGCCGCGGCGGACGCCTACCACGCCATGCTGGAGGAAAGGCCGCACCGGCCGGCGCTGAGTCGCGAACGCGCCGCCTCAGAATTGCGCAACGCGGCGCGGCTGAGCGAACTCGACGGCGCCGCGGTCGACGCGGTTCTGGGCGCGGCCGGACATCGCACGCGACGCAAGCCGAGTGCACCTGCCGGGCTCACACCACGGGAGCTCGAGGTGCTCGCACTCGTTGCGCGAGGTAGTACGACGCGTGCTATGGGCGTGTCGCTCGGCATCGCGCCCAAGACCGCGGAACACCACATCGAGAACATCTACTCGAAGACAGGCATCTCATCTCGCGCCGAGGCGGCGCTGTTCGCAATGCAGCAGGGGCTTGTTCGCGACTGGGAGACAACCGAAACCTAGGGGGAACCCCCCATGACGCCGCGCTAGCGCGCCAGTAGGGTGACCAGCAGATCGCGGCTCGGCTCAACCGCGATGCCCGCCAACCGCCACAAAAGGAGGACCTCGATGCCCGCTGCCACCCGCCGCCAACTCCCAGCGCATCCGCCGAACCTCGGCGATGCGTATGAGCTCCGTTCCGCCGACTGGGGTGACATCACCGTCGATTTCGACACCTTCCCGCCCGGCGACCTCGCTCCGCTGCTCAAAGGCTTGCCGGATGACCGCTGCCAATGCCCTCACTGGGGCTTCCTTTTCAAAGGCCGCTTCGTCGTGCGCTACGCCGACCACGAAGAGACGATCGAGGCCGGCCAGGCGTACTACATAGCGCCCGGCCATGCACCGGAGGCGCTTGAGGACTGCGAGAATCTGCAGTTCAGCCCCAGCGGCGAGATGCGCAAGTCGATGGAGGTGATGTACCGCAACATGCCAGCGATGGCGCCTCCGCACTGACCGCTGCAGCCGCCGCCCCCGGCTCGTCGACGAGGAGGCCACGAGAGGACGTCGTTGTCCGGCCCGCTGACCGGCTTGGATCCCAGGCTCATCGTCGTGACGTGCCCGATCCGGCGATCGCGCGGATGGCGGGCCGGGCGCGGCACCATTGCGATCACAGCGGAGGACCAGGCCCTGCCCATCGACTCGGTGATGAGGTGCGGCTGCACACGAAGGACCTCGAGGCGCTTGGCATCAAGCGTCCGCCGCTCCCTAAGCCACTCGGCTTCCGCCATCGAGGCCGCGAGGACTCTCGTAGGGCGTTACAGCCATGTTTGACCCTATTTCGCACAGCGTGCGGACCCGGGTGCGCCGCGCCGTCCAGGAGATCCGCATGAAAATCGCTCAGGCCGTCCACACCCAGTTCAGGCTGCCAGCAACCCGGGCGCCCCAGCGCGCACCTCACGACGCGACCCGCCGCATCGTCGGGTGCATCAGACAGCCCAGGAAGGGGTTCGTTGTCGGAATCCAAACCCCGCGCGATCGTGAGTGGACTGGCGATCAACCTTCATGCAAAGGTCGTCGCTCCGCGTTTGCGCCATGTGAATGGCCCATGAACGCAATGATCACGTGGACACGCGACGGGCGTGATCGAGGAGTTCGTCGACGGTCCACTGGTCGTAGGCGTGCCGTCCGTATTTGACCGCTGCGATCCGCCCGTCTGGAGCGATCAGGAAATCTGCCGGTAGCCCGAAGCGACCTCCGGTGGGCTTCACCGGCCCCAGCGGGCCGCGTTTCGTGCTCCCTTTCTTGAACGCGACAGCGATGCCGGCGATCGCCGCGCGCAGAGCGCGTGGGCTGAGCAGCGACCTCGGTCGGCGTTCCACCCCGAGGCGTCGATACAGCACTCGGCTAGGGTCGGCGATCAGCGGGAACGGCAAGGTAGCCTCGTGCTTCTCCAGCTCGGCGGCGGTGGCATGGAAAACGACGACCTCCCGAATCCTGTGAGCACGGATCTCGTCGTGGCGGTTGACGATCGAGCGTAGGTGAAGGTTGCAGATCGGACAGCCGGCGAAGCGCCGCAGCTGAAGGTGGACGTAGTCCCCGGCCGGATCCGGAACTGCGACGAGTTGACCGGTGGTCGCGGCAAGGTTCAGCGGCCCGAAAGTGGACCCCACGTGCGCTTTGTTGTGTGCCCGGGGCGTGGCGTGCACCGGATCTCCTATGGATGGTGAGGTCGTCGCGCCGGTGAAGATCGCGCTCCTGGCTTCGACGTCGTTTAGAGTCATCGCCTCTCCTAAAATGGAATAGTTGATCCAACGAGAGCGCACCCTACTGTTTGCTTTTTGGATTGTCAACACCAAAACCGTGATAGGATCGCCCGCATGTCGACGAGAAGGAGCAAGCCGCGTGGTTCGGCCGCTCCACCGCGGCTGACCCGCAAGGGGGCAGAGACGCGGGAAAGGATCGTCATTGCGGCCGCGGAGCTGATGTTCGAAGAAGGGGTCAGTTCAACGACGCTCGAAGACGTCCGCGAAGCGGCGGCCGTCAGCAGCTCGCAGATCTACCACTACTTCGCCGACAAGGACGCCCTCATCCGTGCAGTGATCGCATATCAGACCCAACGAGTCGTGGGCGGCCAGGAGCCCCTGCTCGCGAAGCTCGACACTATCGACGGGTTACGGGCCTGGCGTGACTTCCTCGTGGCTCACGAGCGCCTGCTCGGGTGTCGGGGCGGGTGCCCGATCGGATCGCTTGGCGGTGAGCTCGCCGAGGCCAACCCGGTCGCCCGCGCTGACGTAGCCGCAGCGCTTCTCAGATGGGAATCGGGCATCCGCTTGGGCTTGTTCGCAATGGCCGGCAGCGGCCGGCTGCGCGAGGGCGCTGACCCAAGCAGACTCGCCACCACTACCTTGGCCGCCCTCCAGGGGGCGCTTCTGCTTACCAAGATACAGCGGGACACGACGCCGCTGGAGATCACCCTCGACACGATCATCGAACACATCGCCTCACTCACGAACGGTGGGCCGCGGACACAGACTGAGTAAGTCGGCCTCGCAGCGATTGGTTATTCGGTCGTGCAGGAGCGGCAAGGGCGCGGAATCGCCACCGCGGTCGTGTGAGAGTTGTTTAACGCGCGGGCGCGCCGCGGGTTTGCGCATTCGTGCTTGCGCACACGCTGCGAGAGCGGTCCGCGTCGACTGCTGTGTTGGAACGCTGCGGCTTCACTCATGCCGGCGACCTCTCCGATCCCGGCGGCCACATTGACGGCGTCGTGTCAATGGCCATCAGAGTTCCCCAGCAGTGGCCACGAGAATTCCCCACCCGTGGCCGGTGGTGACGGTGCTGGCTGACTCCTCCTCTGTGGATAACTGACGGGGCATTCCGGGTCGTGAGGAATGCGCTCCGGCCGTCTC
>DASUWI010000068.1:0-16018 GCA_036378495.1 Candidatus Dormiibacterota bacterium | reverse complement strand
CGCCGGTGGCTTCGCGTACCCGATGTACCGGCGACGCATGACATCGATGATCTCGTCAGCGTGGTGGAGGAGAACCGCGACGGCGTCTTCGACTGAACGTTTCACGCCAACAAGCTGAACGCGATCGTGGCCTCAGGCGCTTGCGATGAGCGCAGCCGCCTGCCGGCAAAAGTCGGCGTTGTCCCAGTAGTTGTGGGCGGGCAGGCCCCCGCCGACGCCGGCGGCGATGTTGTCGACGACGACATCGCGCACCGCGACGTGGGACTCCGCGCCGCTGTTGGGATCGTAGACGACGAACAGGCCGGGACCGCCGCCGTCCGGAAGCGCCTGCCCCCGCTTCCAGGTGACCGGGGGCTGAAGTGGGTCGGCGACGGGGTCCACCTTGTCGTAAAAGTTGGTCCAGTGCTGCTGTGGCATGAAGAAGAAGCTGTGCGCGTCAATGCCCCAGTCCATGAAGTCGACGTACTTGCGCAGCGGGCATCCGGACGTGATGAGCAGACGAACATGCGCCGCCGAGGGCGGCGACAGCGCCGAGATCAGGTCGAAGCCCATCACTGTGCCATTGCTGTGCCCGTTGACGATCACCCCATCGATTCCGGGACGCGCCAGGATCCGAGACACGGCGTCGCGGATGAACGCACGCACGCGTTCGCGGAGCTCGTTGCGGACCACGTAGGCGGCGACATCGTCTTCGATGGTTCGCAGCGCTCCGAGCGGGCCGCCGGCGGGTTGCTGACCATCAGCGGGTTGAGCTCGATGGAGCAGCCGGCTGAAGAACCCTCGATGCTGATGGGCTTGAGCGCGCACCTGCTGACTGGGCGTGCTCGCTCCCGGATGCAGATTGATCGCTCGGAGGTCCTCGAACGCCATCCGCGCGATACCGCCGATCGTGGCGTAGTGGGTCAGGGCGGGTGCTCCCATGAGGCCCACGTCCAGCGCCGCCACGGCGTCGCCGTGCGTCTCCTCGAGCTGGGAGTACACGAGCGCGACGTGGGCGAATCGCGCGCCGTCTGGAGCGAGAGGCATGCCCGTGGGATCGACGTCGCGGCCGGCCCACGTGCCCAGGCGCTTGAGACCGGCCTCGGTGCTGTTGCTGTTGTAGGGATAGGCGCTCGCAACATAGACCGGGCCGTGCCCGCCGGCGGCAAGGCGGTTTGGATCGTCGCCCAGGACACCGCCTGTCAGCTGCGGGGTCGCGCACAAGCCGGCGTGCAGGTTGTCCGCATAGCCGTCAGACGCCTGCAGGCCGCTGGGATGGTTCTGAAAGCCGATGCCGTGGATCGTGACGACAACAATCATCGATTCACCTCATTGCAAACCGCGAGCAGGGTGGGAGTCACTACCACCGAGGACTGGTCGGCATCGCGGGAGGATACACGCCCACAAGCACGGTCACAACGCGTGCGTGGAGCCTCGGCGCTCGTGCGAGTTCTCGGTGCTCTCAGCCGGCCCGCGAGGCGTCGATTCGCGACATGATGCGCTGCGACGCGGATCCCAGCCGCCGGAGCTGCTCCGGCGACAGGGCGTCGATGACGATCGACCGCAGATGCGTCACATGTCCGGGGGCCGCCTCGGCGAGGGTGGCGTAGCCGAGGTCGGTGAGAATCGCGTTGGTGAAGCGGCCGTCGGTGGGATCAGGCTCGCGGCGCACGAGGCCTCGCTTCTCGAGCCGCTCGACCACATGCGACAGGCGGGACAGCGACGCGTTGGTGACCTCCGCGAGCGCGCTCATGTGCGTCGTCCAGTTCTCGTGCTCGGAGAGCATCGCGAGGACCTGGTACTCGACCATGCGGAGCTTGGAATCGCGCTGCAGCTGCTGATCGATCGACCACGGCAGCCAGATCAAGACGCGCACCAGCGAGAGCCACGAGTCGAGCTGCCCGGGGGTGAGCCACCCGCCCAGCGGCTCCGTCGCGGTGGGCTCGCGCGCGTCGACGGCCATGTCGTGCATCATAGCAGTCACTAGCATATTCAAGTGAAACGTTTGTTCTGGCTGGCCCGAGACGACCAGCGGGCCATATTCGCTACGGCCCAATTGGCACGCCTTCAGTGCGAACGCCGCTCCTCCAGCATGACTTGACGTTTCAAGCTTGAAGGTTCAAGCTTGAGGCCTCAAGTGTCCGGTGGGCGGGCACGGAAGTCAGGAGGCTTCGGCTATGCAGGTGGCACTCACCGGGGGGACCGGGTTCATCGGATCGCACGTGATGGCAGAGCTGCTGGATCACGGTCACGCGGTGACCGCGCTGGTCCGCGGCGACGACCAGGCGCAGCAGGTCGCGGCGCGCGGCGCGACGCCGGGTGTGGTCGACCTGTACCACACGCCGGCGGTCGCCAGCATCTTCCGCGACGCCGATGCGGCCATCCACACCGCGAGCCCGAACGACGAGACCAGCGCCGCACTCCAGTCGGCGGTGGTGGACGCCGCCCTCGACGCCTACGGCGGCACGGGCAAGCCGTTCCTGCAGATCAGCGGCGCCTGGGTGTACGGCAACAACACCGCCATCACCGAGGCCTCGCCGTTCAACGCGCCGGCGCTCGTGGCATGGTACGAGCCGATCGCGCGTCGCATCCTCGAGCGCGATGACCTGCGTGGGGTCGTGCTCGCATCCGGTACTGCGTATGGCGACGGCGGCGGTGCCGTGATGGGCGTCCTGCTCGGCTCGCCCCGTGACGCCGAGGGCCGCCTGGTCATGCTCGGCTCGGGCCGGCAGCACTGGAACACGGTGCACGCAGCCGACCTCGCGGATCTCTTCCGGAGGGCGCTCGAGGACCCCACTGCCCGCGGCTACTACGTCGTCGGCAACGGAACGCGCCCGACGGTCGCGGAGATCACCGAGGCGGTCGCGGTGGCGGTGGGAGCTCCGGGGGCGGTGCCCGGTTCCGACGCCGAGGCTCGCCAGCGTCTGGGCGACTATTTCGCCGAGGTGCTCCTGCTCGACCAGGCGGCCGACGCGGCGAGGGCTCGAGCCGAGCTCGGTTGGGTCCCCACCCACCCCACCGTCATCGACGAGTTTCGCCAGGGCAGCTATCGGAGGGCGGCGACCGTCGGCGCCTGACGATCACCGTACATTGCGTCCCTCAGTGGCATACCAGTCGATCGAGAGCTATGGCGTCATCGGCGATCTGAAGACGGCGGCACTGGTCTCGACGGCCGGGTCGATCGACTGGATGTGCTTTCCGTACTTCGACTCGCCGAGCATCTTCGCCTCGATCCTCGATGACGCCAAGGGCGGGCGCTTCGTCATCGCGCCCGCCCCTGGCGGCGACTTTCGGTCGAAGCAGCTCTACTGGCCGGACACCAACGTGCTGGTCACGCGTTTTCTGATGGCGTCCGGTGTGGCAGAGGTCACCGACTTCATGGCGCTCGGTGCGGCGGAACGGTACGGACATCGCTGCCTCGTCCGCCAGGTGCGCTGCATCAGGGGCTCCATGACGATGCGGATGCGCTGCGCGCCGGCGTTCGACTTTGCCCGCGGCGCTCACGGAGTCGAGGCCGTCGACGGCGGTGTCAGGTTCGCCACGCCCTCGCTCACCCTCACCCTCGGCAGCGACGTCCCACTGCAGATCGATGACGGTGCTGCCCTCGCTGAGTTCACGATCAGCGAGGGCGACCAGGTGTCGTTGGTGCTGAGCGAGTACGACAGCGGCAGCCCGGGCACACGGCTTGCCCCAGCTGTGCAAGGCGAGCTGCTGACGTCGACCATCGACTACTGGCACGACTGGCTGTCGCAGTGCACGTACCGCGGGCGATGGCGCGAGATGGTGCACCGCTCGGCCCTGATCCTCAAGCTGATGACGTTTCAGCCGACGGGCGCGATCGTCGCCGCGCTGACCTGCTCGCTGCCGGAGGAGGTGGGGGGCACACGCAACTGGGACTATCGCTACACGTGGATTCGCGACGCCGCGTTCACGGTGTACGCGCTGCTGCGCATCGGGTTCACCGACGAGGCGGCGGGGTTCATGCGATTCCTCGCGGAGCGCCGCCACGAGCGGAATCCGGACGGCTCGGTGTCGCCGGTGTACAGCATCCACGGCGGCCGTGCGCCCGGTGCCGAGGTGCTGGACCACCTCGAGGGCTACCGAGGTTCGCAGCCGGTGCGCATCGGCAACGACGCCGTGAGCCAGCTGCAGCTCGACGTATACGGCGAGCTGATGGACTCGCTCTACCTCTACAACAAGTACGGCGAGATGATCTCGTACGACTGGTGGGTGCGGCTGACCGAGCTGATCGACTGGGTCTGCGACAACTGGCAGCGCGAGGATGAGGGCATCTGGGAATCGCGCGGTGGCCGCCGGCACTGGGTCTACTCGAAGGTGATGTGCTGGGTGGCTGTGGATCGCGGCCTTCGCCTGGCCGACAGGCGATCGTTCCCTGCCGACCGGGCGCGGTGGCTTCGTGTACGCGACGAGATCTACGAGGACATCATGGCCCGCGGATGGAGCGACGAGTACCACGCGTTCATGCAGACCTACGACGGTGACACGCTCGACGGCAGCGCTCTGATGATGCCGCTCGTCTTCTTCATGGCGCCGCGTGATCCCAGGATGCTCGCCACCATCGACGCGATCAATCGGTCGCCCGAGGCGGGTGGCCTTGTGGCCGACAACCTCGTCTACCGCTACAACCGCCTCACCAGTCCCGACGGGCTGCCCGGCGACGAGGGGACGTTCAACATCTGCACGTTCTGGCTCGTGGAAGCACTCACCCGCACGGGGCGGGTGGACCGAGCTCGCCTCGACGAGGCGCGGCTCATGTTCGAGAGCATGCTGGGGTACGCCAACCATCTCGGTCTCTTCGCCGAGGAAACGTCGATGACCGGCGAGGCGCTCGGCAACTTCCCGCAGGCCTTCACCCACCTGGCGCTGATCAGCGCCGCCTTCAACCTCGACCGGACGCTCGGAACCGCGCACTGATCGCGGGCGGGCATCTGACCGTGGCGGGGCTCACGCCATGAACGGCATCAACTCCGGTGCGATGGTCACGAACGGGCGCATCATGTCGCGGTCCTCGTGCTCCAGGATGTGGCAGTGGTACATGTAGCGGCCGCTGTACACGGTGAAGCGCACCGCGATCTCCACCATCTCCTTCGGGTTGACGCGGATCGTGTCCTTGAGCCCGTGCTCGTTGTCGTCGATGGAGTGGCCGAGCGTGTCATCCGGGTCGCGCTCGAGAATGATCGACGCGGTGATGTCACGGTCCTCGATGCCGCGGTCCGGTATCTCGAAGCGGATTGGCCGCCGTGAGAGGATCTGGAAAGGGTCCAGGTGCACGTGGATCGGGTGCGTGTCCTCGGTGAGGTTGATCAGCTGCCAGACCTCGTACTCCTCGAGCATGGGGAAGAACGTGGTGGTGTCCTCGAAGTGCGCTGCGACGACGGTGTGGCGGCTGCTGCGATCTCCATCGGTGACCGTCACCACGGGCCCGCTCTCGCCCGCCGCCGCGGGACCCAGCTCACGCATCGTCAGCATGCTTGTCTCGCCCTCGACCTCGCGCTCGACAAGAAGGATCGCGCGGCGCGGCGCACCGCCAAGCGCCGCTCGCGACGGAGGGGCGAAATCGGTCGCCAGCACGGCCGGCGCCACCCTGGGCGTGCCTGGCCCGGGGACGACTCGCAGACGCATCACCTCGGGGTGCGGGAGCACTCCGTCCAGGTCGGTGGCGCGCTCAGCCTGCCCGGCCGGGAACCGCGCGCCGTCGAATGGCGCACGCGCGGTGTTGAGCAGCGTGAGCTCCGTTCCCGGTGCGAGATCGGAGAAGTCGATGAGCAGATCTGCGCGCTCGGCGGATGCGAGCACGAGCCCCTCTGCCGGCACGCGTGCTGCATCGCTCCGCAAGCCATGGTCGGTGCCGATCTGGATGATGCGCTCCAGATCAGGTGCGCCGTCGCGCACCAGCACAAGACGGTACGTGCGCGCGTTCGAGCCGTTGAGCACGCGGAAGCGATAGGTGGCCGGCTGCACGTCGAGCAGCGGCCACACCGCGCCGTTGACGACGGTGAACGGGGCGAAGGCCTCCATCACATCGGGGTCGGTCTTGTGCACGAGCCTCCCGGTGAGCCGCCCCTGCGAGTCCACATCGAAGTTGCGATCCTGCAGCAGCAGCGGCACCTCATAGGGCAGACCTTCGGGCAGGCCCAGCTCGCGCTCGCGTTGGTCGCGGACGATCCAGAGGCCCGCCATGCCTGCGTACACGCCGAACTTCGTGACTCCCATGACGTGGTCGTGGTACCAGAGCAGGGCCGCACGCTGGTTCATCGGGTAATGGAAGATCGCCGCCTGGCCGGTGGCGAAGAGGTTCTCCGCCCATCCGTCATACGCCGCCGGCGTGAGCCCACCATGCAGGTGCACGACGGTGTGGCCCGAGAGCGCCGCCGCGCGCGCGTCGGGAGTGCCTCCGCTCAACCCCGGCACGCACTGCACCGGAACCCCGCTGTCGTCCGCATGCCGCGGCGCGACCGTTACCACAACAGGCAGCGGCGCCTCGATCTCGTTTCGCCACTCGATGGTGACCGGCTGACCCCGTTCGGCCTCGATCGTCGGGCCGGGAACAATGCCGTCGTAGCCCCAGATCATTGACGGTGGCAGGTCGCGGTGGAATCGATGCGGCGCGCTGCGGATGGGCACGCGCAGCCGGTGGCCGTGCTCCGCCGCGATGAGCCGCCTGGGCACGGGCAGAGGGTCGACGAACGGAGCCAGCGGTGCGGCCAGTGGTGGAGCCATCCCTGTCCCCGCCATCGGCCGATCGTAGCGCGGGTGCCGCGTGCCTCAGCGCTGGCGACCGGGCGGGTGCCGTTGAGCCGTCACCGCTCCGTGCGCGCGCCGTCAATGGACCAGCGCAGCGTGGTTGTTAGGTTCGTCCCAAATGCCAGACGAGCGTCAGAACGCGAACACCAGCGACGACGGCGGACCGGGCTGGCGAGTCCGTCAACCGGCGTCACAGCCTCCGGCGTGGGATTCCGGCTCCGTCACGCCGAGCACGCAGCTGCCGCCGGGGCACCTGCAACCGCTGCCCAGCGCGCCACCGGCGCGACTGGTGCAGGAGTCCCAGCAGCCGGCCACCGCTCCACGGCCGGAGCCACCGCCCGGCCAGACCCTCGTTCCGGGCGGTGCTTCGCGGCGGCGCACGACCCTGATCTATGGACTGTGCGCGCTCGTGGCGTTCGGCCTTGCGGGCGGCGGTGCCGTGCTGCTGACCTCGGGCCATCCGGTCAGCAGCGGACCGGCCGCCGGCGGCACCGGCTCGCAGACGGTCGGCCGGCCATCGCTGACCGCCGCTGTGCAGCGCCTGGAGTCGGACTCCATGCGCGCCGACATGAAGGTGACCGAGAGCTTCGGCGTCAGCGGTCCGGGCGGCGCCGCCTTCGGAGAATTCCCCGGCGACATCGAGCTGACCGTGCACATCGACCAGCAGAGCGCAAACCGCAGCGAGCTGAGCGAGACCGTTGCGGGACCCGGCTTCAAGGAGACCACCATCGCGGTGCTCTACGACGACACCGTGTACGTGTCGCAGGACAACGGTGCGAGCTACCAGACCGTGACGGTCGCTGAGGCCGACACACATCAGTACAGCCCGAAGAGCCCGCTCGCGTTCCTGAGCATGCTCGGCGACGTGCAGCCCACCGGCGATGTCGAGGTGAACGGTGTGACCGCGGCGTCGTACCACGCGACTCTGGACCCCGTGAAGGTCGACACCTTCGTCAAGACCGAGCTGGCGAACGAGGATGGTGCGGCGTTCGACCCCATCCTCAACCATGTCGGCATCACCGATGGCACGCTCGACGCCGCCGTCGACCCCAACGGGAACCTGCTCTCGGAGACCAGCAACGTGGACGCGGCGGTCGACCTCGGTGCGTTCTCACCAGACGGCGCCGGCTCGACGCTCAACGTCCACGAGGGCTTCAGCGGCGCGTTCAGCGACTACGGGTCCGCGATCACCATCACCAAACCCGCTCTGATAACCGGGCCGATGGTCCTCACCTGAACGCTGACACGGTAGAGTGGCCGCTCAGTCGATGAGCGAGCAGCTCGCCAGGGGCATCGGTCCGTCGGAGATCGACATCGCGTACGAGGAGTTCGGCGACGCCACGCGCCCGCCGGTGCTCCTGATCATGGGCGGTGGTGCGCAGATGGTCTGGTGGCCCGAGGGGTTCTGCCGCGCGCTGGTGAGCCGCGGTCTGCGTGTGATCCGATTCGACAGCCGCGATACCGGGCGGTCGACGCATTTCACCGACGCGCCTGCGCCTGACGTGCGCGCGGCTCTGGCAGGCGACCTCTCGGCCGCGCTCTACACGCTGTCCGCGATGGCGGCCGACACCGTCGGCTTGATCGATCACCTCGGGTGTGACAGCGCGCATCTGGTGGGCGCGTCGCTGGGAGGGATGGTGGCGCAGACGGTCGCCATCGAGTACCCGCACTACGTCAGGTCGTTGACGTCAATGATGTCTTCAACTGGCAACCCGGCGGTCGGGCAAGCCGACGTGCGCTTGCTCTCGGCCCTGGGAGCGCCCCCAAAAGAGCGCGAGGCATTCATCGAGTGGCAGGTGCGCGCCGTGCACGCCGTGGCCTCGCCGGCGTTCGCGTTCGACCATGAGCGGCTGGCCGACGTGGCCGCACGCACCTGGGACCGCGGCCACAACCCGGTGTCGCTGCAGCGGCACGCCGTCGCCGCGCTTGCCTCCGGCGACCGCACCGAGCGCCTCCGCGCCCTGCAGGTGCCGGCACTCGTGATCCACGGAACCGCGGACGTAATGATCGACGTGAGCGGCGGGCGCGCCACCGCAGCCGCGATACCGAATGCGGAGCTGCTGGTCGTCGACGGCCTCGGCCACGGCATCCCCGAGGAGCTGTGGTCGGGTCTGGCGACACGCATCGGCGACCTGGTGCTCCGCGCCGACCGTCCGCGACCTGCCGCTGTCTGAGCCGTCAGGCCGCGAGAAACTCGACGATGACCGGTGCTGTGGCCTCGGGCGCGATGTCATGCGTCTGGCCGGTCAGGACACGCAGGGTTCCGGTGGGAACCGTTCGGGCGACCGCCTCGGCAGCCGCACGGAGCAGCGGCGGGCTGTTCTCGCCGCTCAGGGCAAGCACCGGCACGCCGAGCGAGGCCAGGAGCGGCTCGGGCAGCGAGAGGTCACCGACGATCGCTGCGTCGTACGCGAGCGTGTGGGCGATCGCCTCCATGTACGGACGAAACGGCGCGGTGCGCATGCCGGCGATCACCGGCTCGGGGATGCCGACTGCTTCGCGCTGGTAGAGCTCGACCGCGTCGCCGCGGCGGCCGGACTGCACGAGCGCGGTGAGCCGCTCGGGCAGATCGGTGGCGAGCGGCGGCCGGCTGCCGTCGACAACGAACGGAGGCTCGTAGACGACGAGCTTGGTGACCGCCAGCCCGGCGGCCGCGGATCGCAGCGCCAGCGTGGCGCCAGACGAGTAGCCGAACACGGCAGCAGCACCACCGGCCGCCGCGATCACCGCGTTGAGGTCGTCGATCTCGCGCTGCACCGCGTACGGTGATGTGTCGCCGCTTTCGCCGCGCCCCCGGCGGTCGTAGTTGAACACGGTGAATCGTTGCTGCAGCTGCTCGGCCAGCGGTGCGGTCGTCGCCCGCGTGTTGAAGGCGCCCACCACCATTACGACGGGCGGTCCCGTGCCGAACACGTCCATGGCGATTGCCGTGCCGTCCTCCGAGGTCACAGTTCTCATGCGTCTCTCCTCTGTGGGCTTCGAGCGCGGGGGGTGGCGGCTGTTGTACCCCAGACACGAGAGAAGCCGGCCGGTCCCGCGTGTGGGACTGGCCGGCTCCCGAGTTGGAGGGAGGATTACGCGGAGGTGCTGTGCCGCCTCACGCGGGAGGCCACGGCGGCGAGGGCGCCGCCCGCGGCCAGCAGGAACCCGAGGGCTCCGATGGCGATGCCTGTCTCCGGCACACCCAGCGATGCCTCAGGCACCGTGCTCGCCGCCTGCACCCCGGTGCCCGCGTTGGACGCCTGGGCGGAGTTGCCCGAGCCGCTGGAGGTGAAGAGTCCGAGCTGCTGACCCGGCATGCCCAGCAGATTGCTGCCGGTGGCCACCGACCCGACCGCGAAGCCGCCGCCCGCCTGGGACTGCAGCAGCGTGATCGTGATGACGCCCGGGATCGTGATGGTGATGGGCTGGCCGACCTGAGTGCTGCTCAGGATCGACGTGCCGTTGATCGATGCGACGTACGCGTGCGAGGTGCCGTTGCTGTCGGCATCACTGTGCAGGAGGATGACGACGAGCGCACCGTTGCCGAGGTCGAGCCGGGCGCCGTTGGTGAACGCCGAGCCGTGAGACGACGAGGCGTTCCACTGCGCGTTGCTGCTGGCCTCGAGCACCGCGAGGGTCGCGAACTGGCCGTTGGGGCCGAGCCCGAGGTCGACCAGCGAGGCACGAGAGCTGGCGGACGACGAGCCATCACCCGTCTGGGTCGCTGCCATCCAGTCGGCGATCGCCAGGCTGAGCAGCGGGTTGGCAGGCAGCGCGATCAGCGCGTTGCCGCCCGAGTCGTTGCCGCTGAGGTGGCCGGCCGACACGTCGTGGCCGAGGATCCGCAGGGCGGTGGCGTTGCTGTCGGCCGAGCCGTCGCCGGCATCGGCGTTGGTGCAGCTGACGCACGTATCCAGCAGCGGGATCGACACCGCATTGGCGCTGGCCGTCGCGGTCGGCGCCTCGCCGGGCGGGTCGGCTGCGGGCGAGGCCGAGGCCGAGCCCGGCAGGCTCACGGGCAGCGACTGCAGTCCGAGCGCGTGGGTTACCTGAGCGACTGATGCGCTCACCTGGTGTGTGACGGCGTTCACCGCTGCCGGCACGCTCGGAACCGGCGAACTGCCGGCGAACGCGCTGAGCGTGAACGGCGTTGCCGCGGCAGCGGCAAGCCCCGACGCCGCCGCGACCTTTGCCAAAGCGTGATTCATGTCAACCAAACTCCTCCCGCTCATGCGGGTTCACCCTGTCTTTCCGGCCCCGCCGACCTTCTACGGACATAGACGGTCGAGGAAGCCCGTCTCTTGCGTCAATCGCTCCAGACGCGCCGGGCAGCACTGCACTAGCATCAGTTCGTCATGAAGGGCGATCGCGTTGAGATCGTGATCGACACGGGCGGCGCGGCCCAGATCTACGAGATCGAGGCGACCCGCGCCGGCCGCAGGGTGGAGATCACCACCGCCCGCGGCGTGGTCGAGGTCAGCGAGGTGACCCGATCGGGTCAGCCGGTTCGAACCGGGCGCTTCATGGCGGCCCGAGTCATCGCGCTCGTCGAGCACCCCGCCGCGGACGGGCTCGCCCACGATCCCGCCGACCGACGGCGACGCCGCGTGGAGCAGACCGAGACGCTGATCTGAGGCCGGCTGAGCTCAGGCGGCCGGAGGCAGGCCCGGCGACGGAACGTTGAGCGGGGGCGGCTTGGGCACGCCGAAGCGCAGCCTGCGCCCGATGTCCGATGGTGAGATCACGCCGACGAGGCGGTCGCCGTCGAAGACCAGCGCGTGGCCCTCGCTCTGCCGCCCCACCCGGCTGAGCAGGTCGGTGACCAGCTCGTCAGGTCGCGTCACCGGCACCTGGGCGATCGCGATCATCACCTCGGAGGCGCGGCGCGTGGAACGCTGGGCGGGAGGGACGCGGCGCAGGGCGTTCGCCGTCACCAGGCCGTCGACGCTGCCGTCGAGCCCGTTGGTGGGAAACGCCGTCAGCCCGGTCCCGGCGGCGTAGTGGTTGATGAACAGCTCGACCGTCACCCACGAGGGAACGGTCCGCGGGTTCAGAGACATCACCTCGGCCACCCGAGCGCCGGCCAGCGAGTTCCGCACCTGCTCGCCCCGCTCCTCGGACTTGGCGGTGGTGGCGAGGAACCAGCCGATGATCATCAGCCAGAGTCCGCCGAAGTCTGCCGTGAGGAGGATGTCGACCATGCCGAGGGCGACGATCAGGTAGGCGAACACGCGCCCCACGCGAGCCGCCGTGAGCGTGGCGCGAGCGCGGTCGCGACTGCGCGCCCAGATGGCGCTGCGCAGGATGCGGCCACCGTCGAGCGGGAAGGCCGGGAGCAGGTTGAAGACGAGCAGCAGCGCGTTGACCGCGGCCAGCCACTGGACCAGGAGCACCACCAGGACGGGAGCGCCGACCATGGCCAGCACCCAGGAGAGGCCGAAGCAGAGTCCGGAGATGAGCAGCGTGACCGCGGGGCCGGCCACGGCAACGAGCATCTCGGTGCGCGCGCTCTGCCAGTCGCCCCGGATGTGGGAGACCCCGCCAAAGACCCAGAGCGTGATCTCCTCGGCGGGAAGCCCGCGGCGGCGAGCCACCAGGGAGTGGGCGAGCTCGTGTGCCGTCAGCGAGACGATGAGCAGGACGGCGCCGATCGCGGCGGCCACCCAGGCCAGAGCCGGCGGAGTGCTCGGAGCGGCCAGCGGGATGATGCCGGAGCCCAGCCCCCACGTGAGCAGCGCCGCGATGACCAGGACGCTCCAGTGCGCTCGAATGCGAACACCGGCCACGCGGGCGATGAGCACCCCCTGATTCATGGACAAGTGATACCGCAAACGACCTTTCCGAATCCTGGCCGCCCCTCCGCCGGCGACCCGTTCGGCACCGGCTACATCCGGATCAGGGCGGCAACACGCCGGTTCACTCCGGGCGCGAGCCGCGACACCGCACGCAGCAACCGCGCCTCCGCGGTGACCGGGACCACAGCGGTGTTGTGGCGGATCGCGTCGACGATCCGGGCGGCGACACGCTCAGGCGGATAGCGGCGAAGGCGGTAGATGCGGACGGACGCGCGGCGGCGCGCCTCGATGGCACGCTCATTCTCACCAACGTACACGGCGCGATGCACGATGTCGGTGCTCACGATGCCGGGACACACGGCGCTGACGCCGACGCCGCGCGGCGCCAGCTCGACGCGGAGGCACTCGCTCAGCATCAGGATCGCGGCCTTGGTCATGCCGTAGGCGGGCAGAATCGTCGAGGGTGCGAACGCCGCGGCGGAGGCGACGTTGACGATATGGCCGCCGCGCCCGCGCTCCGCCAGCTGCGCACCGAAGAGCCGGCAACCGTGCACCACGCCCCACAGGTTGACGTCGACCACGCGCTGCAGGTCGCGCAGGGGGGTCTGCAGAAACGGCCCGGCGACACCGACGCCTGCGTTGTTGACGATGATGTCTGGAACGCCGACGCCCGCTCGCACCGATGCGGCCAGCGCCTCCATGTCTGTGGCGCTGCTGACGTCGACGCGGCGCTCCACGGCCTCGGCACCGGCGCGGCCCACCCGGCGCGCGGTGCGTTGCAGCGCCTCCTCGTCGATGTCGACGAGGACGATCGTGCGCACGCCCTCCCGCGCGAACCGCTCGGCCAGCGCGCTGCCGATGCCGCCGCCCGCGCCGGTCACGAGCGCGACGGCGCCATGCAGGCGCACTGTCAACGGCCCATCCTCACGCGGCGATCTCCTCGCCCACCCGCTCGAGCCGGTATGCGGCGGGGTCGAAACGCCGCGTGCGGCGGCGGTACGGTCGGGTGAACGTCGGCCAGATCGCGAAGTTCCGGCCGTGAGCATCGAGGTAGTAGCTGGTGCAGCCGCCGTTCGTCCAGACGGTCCCGTCGGTGCGCCGGCGCATCTCGGCTGTGTACGCCATCTGCGCCTCGCGCCGCACCTCGATCACCCCCACCCGCTCGCGCTGCGCCATCTGCAGCGCATCCAGGACGTACCTGATCTGCGACTCGATCATGAACACCACCGATGTGTGGCCGATCGCCGTGTTCGGGCCGAACAGATAGAACGCGTTGGGGAAGCCGGACATCGTCGTCCCCAGGTACGCGCGCGGGCTGCCGTCCCACTCCTGTGCAAGGGTGCGTCCGGCGCGGCCCGTCATGGAGCGCGCGACCGGGGGATTGGTTGTGTTGAAGCCGGTGCCGGCAATGATGGTGTCGACCTCTCGCTGCATGCCGTCGGCGGTGACGACGGCGTGCTCGCGCACCTCGGTGATGCTGTCGGTGACCAGCTCAACATTGGACCGCGTGAGCGCTGGATAGAAGTCGTTCGAGATGAGGAGGCGCTTGCACCCCATGCGGTAGCGGGGTGTGAGCTTGGCTCGCAGCGCGCGATCGCGCACCTGGCGGCGCAGGTGCTGCTTGGCAGCGAGCTCCAGCAGGCCGTTGAACCGCGGATCGACGGCAAAGCCGAGCACCAGGAGCTCGTGAGCGGCGTACACACCGAACCTGCGCAGCGTCTGGGCGGCCGGGGAGCGGCGCGACAGCCAGCGCTCGGCGCGCAGCAGCGGGCGGTTCGGGTGTGGCAGCACCCACGGCGGCGTTCGCTGGAAGACGCTGAGTCGCGACGCCAGCGGCTGGATCCTCGGGATGAACTGCACCGCTGATGCGCCCGTGCCGATGACCGCGACGCGCTCGCCGCTCAGGTCGTGGTCGTGGCGCCAGCTCGCCGAGTGGAACAGCATCCCCTGGAACGAGCCGAGCCCGGGGATGCCGGGGAGGCGCGGGTCGCTGAGCCCGCCGGTGCCGAGGACGAGAAACCGCGCACGGAACTCGCCGCGGGTCGTGCTCACCACCCAGCGCGACGCCACGTCGTCCCAGCGTGCGCCGGTCACAGTGGTGTTCAGCCGCAGCTGCGGGTGGATCTCGAAGCGCTCGGCGCAGCGCCGCAGATACCGCTGGATCTCCTCCTGCTTGGGGTAGGTGCAGCTCCAATCGGGGTTGGGCGCGAAGGAGAACGAGTACAGATGGGAGGGCACGTCGCAGGCGCAGCCGGGATAGGTGTTGTCGCGCCACGTGCCGCCGACGTCGTCACCCCGTTCGAGGACCAGGAAGTCGCGGCGTCCCGACTGAGCCAGCCTGATGGCCATGCCGAGACCGGAGAAGCCGCTGCCGACGATCAGGATCTCGACGTAGGTGCTACTCACGGTAACCTAATGCCGGTAGCCTACTCGTGGTACCTTCGCCGAGTCAACATGACCGTGTCGCCCGCCGCCGATGAGATCGAAGTCGCGCGGTATCGCCATGGGCGTGTCCCGCGGGCCGTTCGCGAGCGCCAGGTGATCGCCGCCGCCGAGCGGCTCTTCGCCGAGCAGGGCTACGCCGCAACCTCGATGGATGAGCTGAGCCGCCGGGTGGGCGTGTCCAAGCCGGTGGTCTACGCCCTGATCGGCAGCAAAGAGGCGCTGTACCGCCGTTGTGTGGACCGGATGGCCGACGAGCTCGCGGCAGAGATCGTCGCGGCCGCAGGCGCGGCCCGCGAGCCACGGCAGCAGATGGAGGCGGCGACGCTGGCGTTCTTCCGTTTCGTCGCCGAGCGCCGGCGGCTGTGGGAGGCTCTGGCCCTCGACGCCGGCCCCTTCGCCGCCGATGCCGCCGCAATCCGCGAGCGCCAGAACCAGCTCGTCGCCGGACTGCTGGTGAGCGCGGCCGAACGCGCGCAGGGGCCCGTCGATCAGCGGGGCGCCACGGCGGTGGCCAGCGCCGTCAACGGAGCCATCGAAGGCCTGGCGCGCTGGTGGCGCGACCACCAGGACGTCTCGGCGGAAGACTTGAGCAGCCTCGCAGTCCGGATCGTGATGCCCGGCCTGGAGGAGCTGCTGACCGCCTGACGCAGGGAGCCCGGTCCGGGCCCCTTGCGCCGGGTCGTCCGCGTCATCCACCACGGGTGACGAGCGGCCGCGGCGGTGCCTGCACCGCCAGCGCCCGGCGCCGCAGCGCCACGACGAAGGCAGCGCCACTCGCGAGCAGCACCCACGGGGTCAGCCGGCCCGGCGCCCCGACCCAGCCCTGACCCAGGTCGGACGCGCTGGCAAGTGATAGCGCGACCCACCCGGCGACGAGCGCCGCCGACACCGGCCCCGGCCAGGTCCTCGCGCCGGCCAGGTCACGATCCATGCTCCAGGCCAGCGCCGCCACCAGGGGCGGCGCCAGCAGCACCAGGTCGTGGCCGAGCAGGTGGGGCGACGCCCACAGCGACAGGGTGACGGCTCCGAGGAAGGCCGGCTCGAGCAGGGCG